>NZ_JBAMDI010000260.1:0-4214 GCF_036961695.1 Pseudomonas sp. CGJS7
GTGCTTATCGCTGGACAACGTGACAGTTGTCATCCGATGGCGGCATGTAACCGTCCCGTACCCGGAACTTCCGCCCCACGGGGCGCAAAAATCTCCCCTATTCAGGGACTTACAGGCGCAAATGTTGCGCCGCAGCACGTCGCGCCGGGCTTCACAAAGGTTTGACGTGACCGCCCCGCGCCGGTAATTCTCCCCGACCCGTGCCGTCGGCGTGGGATTTTCATTCAGTTTCCACACGACAGGGGACACCGCATGAGCGGAGCCGCGACACCCACCCTGGGCCAGGCGCCCATCCCGGACTTCAAGCAGCGACTCGGCCATCCCCGGCCGTTGTGGATGCTGTTCATGACCGAGTTCTGGGAGCGCTTCGCGTTCTACGGCATCCGCTGGGCGTTGGTGCTCTACATCGTGGCCCAGTTCTACAGCGGCGACGCCGCCGGCGAAGCGCCGGCCAATCGCGTCTACGGCGCGTATCTGGCGCTGGTGTACGCGGCGGCGATTTTCGGCGGCTACGTCGCCGACCGGATCCTGGGGTATCAGCGCTCGATTCTGCTGGGCGCTGCGATCATGGCCACCGGTCTGTTCCTGATCGCGATTCCCAACGAACAGATCTTCAAACTCGGCCTGGCCACCATCGTGGTCGGCAACGGTCTGTTCAAGCCCAACATCTCGACCATGGTCGGCAAGCTCTACGCGGTCGGCGACGAGCGCCGCGACTCGGGCTTCACCATCTTCTACATGGGCATCAACTGCGGCGGCTTCATCTCGCCGATCCTGACCGGCATCCTGGCCGAGCAAGTGTTCGGCACCTCGGTGATGCCGGCCTACAAGATGGTGTTCCTGGCCTCCGGCGTGGGCATGTTGATCAGCCTGTTCTGGTTCTGGTTCGGCCGCCGCCAGTTGCAGGGCATCGGCCGTCCGCCGCAAGACAGCCAGGGCAAGCAGAAGGTGCTGTACGTGTTCCTGGCCGCGCTGGTCGCCATTCCGGTGGTGTACTTCCTGCTGGCGCTGGGCGCGGCGACCTTGCAGTGGATCTTGCTGGCGATGTTCCTGGGCCTGTGCGGCCTGCTGCTGTGGGAAGGCTTCCGCGAAGGCTCCAAGCAGCGCGACATGGTCATCGCGATGCTGATCATCTTCACCTTCAACATTCTGTTCTGGATGTTCTTCGAGCAGGCGGGCAGCTCGTTCACCTTCCTCGCCGACAAGATCGTCGACCGTCAGCTCAGCGAGAGCTTCACCTTCCCCAATGCCTGGTTCCAGTCGGTCAACTCGCTGGCGATCATCGCCCTGGCGCCGATCATCGCCTGGATCTGGATCGTGATGCGCAAGGCCAACCCGTCGATCCCGCGCAAGTTCGGCCTGGGCTTGATCTTCAACGGCCTGGCGTTCTTGCTGCTGGTGGTGGTGCTGACCCCGCTGGTGGTCCCGGCCGCCGGCCTGGACAGCCTGCCGTCGTGGCTGAAGTGGGCGCCGTCGGTGTCGCCGGATTCGGCGTTCCCGGCCGCGGCCGGCAAGATTCCGTTCTGGTCGTTGTTCATGGTGTACGTGATCCAGTCGATCGGCGAGCTGTGCTTGTCGCCGATCGGTTTGTCGATGGTGACCAAGCTGGCGCCGGTGCGCCTGGTCGGCTTCGGCATGGGCGGCTGGTTCCTGTCGACCGGCATCGGCAACAACCTGTCGGGCATCTTCGCCGGCGTGGTCAGCGGCGAGCAGGGCATGAGCACCTCGACGGCGTTGACCGGTTATGGCTTCGGCTTCCTGGTCCTGGTCGGCGCGGGTGTGCTGTTGTTCCTGATCGCGCCGCTGGTGCAGAAGTTGATGCACGGGGTGAAGTGAGCCCGGTGCGGGGTTGAATGCGAAAACGGCGGCCGTGATGGCCGCCGTTTTTGTTTGTGGGGATGGGCGACGCAGAAGGGCGCGATCCTGGCCGATTTCGGTGTTTCCGGCCGCGACTAGGACAACCCGTCTACGACGTAACTCCCGTGACCGTCATTCCGGCGAAAGCCGGAATCCATTTTGACGTTGCTCTGGCTGTTGAAGCCCGCCGTTTCGAGCAACAGCAAGATCAAAATGGATTCCGGCTTTCGCCGGAATGACGGCGTGAGAGTTTCGACGCGTCCGGATGGGCGCGCCTCTCAACGCGCCTGCGCAGCCATCTCCGCCTCGGCCTGCATCTCCAGTTCGTCCAGGCGATCGAGCAGGCGGAACAGCGCCTCGCGCTCGGCCGGTTCGATATCCACCAGCAGCCGCTGCTCGAACGCCAGCGCCATCGGCGCGACTTCGTCGTAAATCTTGTAGCCGTCCGGCGAGAGCTGCAGCACCGAGCGGCGGCGGTCGTCGTCGTGGGTGTCGCGCTCCAGCCGCCCGGCTTCGGTCAGGCGGGCGACCGCGCGGCTGACCGCGACCTTGTCCATCGCCGTGCGCTGGGCGACTTCGTTGGCCGACAGCCCGGGGAAGCGGCCGAGCACGGCCATCACCCGCCACTCGGTGACGCTGAGGGCGTAGCGCTCGGAATAGACCCGCGCGATCGCGCCGCTGACCCGGTTGGACAGCACCGACAGGCGATAGGGCAGGAAGTGGTCCAGATCCAACTCGGCGTGGGCGGACGCGCCGGAGCGCGCTGCGGCGCGCAGCGGCGGCGCGGTCGGCCCGCGGCCGGCCTGTTCAGGGTCGGAGGAGGCGCCGTTGGTCGGGCCGGAAGGTGAGGTAGGTCGAGTCATGTTGCACTGTGCCTTGCTTATGGTTTCATGTGAAACTATAACGACCCTTTCCCTGAGGCCGTCCGTAGCGGACCCGGCCGCCACCCGAGAACAATGCCATGAATGCACAGCCCAACCTCGGCATGCAGGTCACCACCTTCGAAAATCCGCTCGGCATCGACGGCTTCGAGTTCGTCGAATTCGCCGCACCGGCCGGCCAGGCCGAGTTGCTGCACGACTATTTCCGCCGCCTGGGCTTCACCGCCGTGCTGCGGCACAAGTCGCGGCCGATCACGGTCTACCGCCAGGGCGGGGTCAACTTCCTGGTCAACGAAACCCCCGACAGCTTCGCCTCGGCCTTCGCCCAGGCGCACGGCCCCTGCGCGGCGGGCTTCGCGATCCGCTTCAAGCAGCCGGCCGGCGACGTGCTGGCGGCGGTGCTGGGCAACGGCGGCGAAGCGATCTCCGAGCGCGCCGACACCCGCGCGATCGACGCGCCGGTGGTCAAGGGCATCGGCGACTGCATGCTGTACCTGGTCGACCAATACGGCGACAAGGGCAATGCCTACGCCGATTACGAGCCGATCCCGGGCGCGGACCAGAACCCGACCGGTTTCGGCCTGACCTTCATCGACCATCTGACCCACAACCTGTACTTCGGCAACATGCAGAAGTGGTCGGACTACTACGAGCGCCTGTTCAACTTCCGCGAGATCCGCTACTTCGACATCAAGGGCGCCAAGACCGGCCTGGTGTCCAAGGCGATGACCGCGCCGGACGGCGTGGTGCGCATTCCGCTCAACGAGTCCAGCGACCCCAAGAGCCAGATCAACGAATACCTGGACGCCTACAAGGGCGAGGGCATTCAGCACATCGCCTGCTTCACCGACAACATCTACGACACCGTCGAGGCGATGCGCGCGCAGAACGTCGAGTTCCTGGATACGCCGGACACCTACTTCGAGGTGATCGACCTGCGCGTGCCCAATCACGGCGAGGATGTGCCGCGCTTGGCCAAGAACAAGATCCTCATCGACGCCGACCCTGAGACCCACCAGCGCAAGCTGCTGCAGATCTTCACCCAGAACGCGATCGGCCCGATCTTCTTCGAGATCATCCAGCGCAAGGGCAACGAAGGCTTCGGCGAGGGCAATTTCCAGGCCCTCTTCGAGAGCATCGAACGCGACCAGATGAAGCGCGGCGTACTATAAGCGCACCTCATCGCAAGGCCGTGGACATGCTCAAGGAACTGATCGATCTGTTGACCTGCCGGGAACTGGATCCGGAGGAACTGGCGTCGCTGACGGCTTCGATCGAAAACGCCGGCGACGATCCGGATCTGGACTGGATGGACGATCCCTCGCCGGAGGAGCTGATCCAGAACGCGATCGTGTTCAAGCTGGTCAACCACCTTGCGGTGGGCGACAAGATCGACGAAGTGCACGAGCAGATCAGCGATTTCTTCGCCGAGCCGCTGGCCGATTTCCCGCGCTACGCCAACGGGCGCGGGTATTT
>NZ_JBAMDI010000261.1:0-4210 GCF_036961695.1 Pseudomonas sp. CGJS7
GGCGGTTGGGTGCGGCGCCGCGTGACCGCCCACCCAATTCGCCGCGGCCGACCGCCGGGTCGGCCGCAACCGACCCGACGCCGTCATTGGACCGACCTCACTCCAACGGGCAACCCGCGCCGATCAGGCAGCGGCTGAACTCGGCTTCGCATTCGCCGTCGTGCTGGCCGTGGCTTTCGTACATGCACACGTTGTAGGCGATCCGGCATTCCTGGCACGAACCCAGCGGCGGCCGGGCCAGCGCGACGGTGGAGGCGGCGAACACGAACACGGCCGCGGCGGCCAGGGTGAGTTTGCGCATTTTCATCGACAGTTCCTTTTCCTTGGATCGGCGCGGGAACAGGCCCGGCCGGGGTGGCCGCGTCCACGAATGCGGACGCGGTGGCGAATGCCGGCGATGCGTACGAACGACCGATGCGGCAGCAGCGATGCGGCCACCGCACCAGATTGCCGAACGCGCGACGCGGCGAGACGACGCTAGCACCGCCGCGCGGCGATTTTCGCGGCGTACTGCCGCAATCGGAATCGAGCGCGCCGATTCGTCTTGCGCCACGCGCACTGCCCGCCGCGAACGTATCGGCACTTGTCCGATCAGCCGCTTCGACGCGCTGCGCGTTTGGCGCCGCGTCGACAACGAATCGCGCCGCTTCATCGCATCGCGCGACGCGGTTATGCCGAAGGTCATGCCATGACAAAGGTCACCTGGACTTCCTTCAGATTTGCGCGCGAACGCGAACCGATAGATTGCATCGCAAGTCAGAACTGCCCCCCCACTGAGGATGTCACCATGTTGTTGCCCACAAGGATTGCGTTGGCCACCCTGCTCGCTCTCGCCGCCACTTCCGCGTCCGCCGACCCGCTCGACGCTTGCGTGGATCTGAGCAAACCGAAGATTTCGCGCCTGGGCGACAAGGGCGTATTGATCAAGGACGCCGACAGCTTCTATCGCGTCAGCGTCAAGACCTGCTCGGACCTGGGCTTTACCCAGCAATTCCGCATCTCCACCGAAAAGCAGAAAGGCCGGCTCTGCCCGACCGGCACGCGCGTGATCACCAACCGCGACAACTGCGAAGTGACCGAAGTGGAGAAGATCGACGAAGCCGCTTACCGCAAACACGGCGGCCGCTGATACGCCGCTAGCATCCGAAGCCCCTGTAGGAGCGGCGCGAGCCGCGACCACGAATTCGCACCAACGTCGCAGGTTTCGCCGCAGTTGTGGATTCGCGGTCGCGGCTCGTGACCGAAGGAAATCCCTGCGGGACGCCGCTCCTACAGTCGGTTTGCCACGCTCCATCGATGAAACGAAAAAGGCGGCCGGATGGCCGCCTTTTTCTTGTGCGCTCGCGCTGACCGATCAGACCGTCGCCGGCAACAACCGCTCCGGCTCGGCCTGAGCGTCGACCACCAACTGATCGTCCTTGACGTCGATGGTGACCCGGCCGCCGCCCACCAGCTTGCCGAACAGCAGTTCGTCGGCGAGCGGACGCTTGATCTGATCCTGGATCACCCGCGCCATCGGACGCGCGCCCATCAACGGATCGAAACCGTGCTGGGCCAACCAGTCGCGCGCGGTCGGCGTGGCCGTCAGGGTCACGTTCTTCTCGTGCAGCTGGCTTTCCAGCTCGATCAGGAACTTGTCCACCACCCGCAGGATGTGGTCGAACCCCAGCGCCTGGAACTGCACCACCGCGTCGAGGCGGTTGCGGAATTCCGGGCTGAAGCCCTTGCGGATGACTTCCATCGCGTCGGTGGAATGGTCCTGCTTGGTGAAACCGATCGAGCGCCGCGAGGCCTGCGCCGCGCCGGCATTGGTGGTCATCACCAGGATCACGTTCTTGAAGTTGGCCTCGCGACCGTTGGTGTCGGTCAGCATGCCGCGGTCCATCACCTGCAACAGGATGTTGAAGATGTCCGGATGCGCCTTCTCGACTTCGTCCAGCAGCAGCACGCAATGCGGGGTCTTGACGATCTTCTCGGTGAGCAGGCCGCCCTGGTCGAAACCGACGTAGCCCGGAGGCGCGCCGATCAAACGGCTGACCGAATGCGGCTCCATGTACTCGGACATGTCGAAGCGGACCAGCTCGATGCCCAGTTGCAGCGCCAGCTGCTTGGTCACCTCGGTCTTGCCCACGCCGGTCGGGCCGGCGAACAGGAAGTTGCCGATCGGCTTGTCCGGATTGCCCAGGCCCGAGCGCGAGAGCTTGATCGCCGAGGACAGCGTCTCGATCGCCGGATCCTGGCCGAAGATCACCATCTTGAGGTTGCGCTCAAGATTGCGCAGCACGTCCTTGTCGCTGGCCGAGACCTGCTTGGTCGGGATGCGCGCCATCTTGGCCACGATCATCTCGACTTCCTCGATGTCGATCACCGACTTGCGCGCCGACTCGGGCAGCAGCCGCTGACGGGCGCCGGCTTCGTCGATCACGTCGATGGCCTTGTCCGGCAGCAGCCGGTCGCCGATGTGCTTGACCGACAGATCGACCGCAGCCTGCAGCGCCTCATCGGCATAGGTCACGCCGTGGTGCGATTCGTACTTGGGCTTGAGGCCCTGCAGGATCTCGTAGGTCTCGCCCACGGTCGGCTCGACGATGTCGATCTTCTGGAAGCGCCGCGCCAGCGCGCGGTCCTTCTCGAAGATGCCGCGGTATTCCTGGAAGGTGGTCGAACCGATGCAGCGCAGCTCGCCCGAAGACAAGGCCGGCTTGATCAGGTTGCTGGCGTCCATGGTGCCGCCGCTGGCCGAACCGGCGCCGATGATGGTGTGGATCTCATCGACGAACAAGATCGCCTCGGGCTGCTTCTTCAGCTGGGCCAGCACCGCCTTCAGGCGCTTTTCGAAATCGCCGCGGTACTTGGTGCCGGCGACCAGCGCGCCCAGGTCGAGGGCGAAGATGGTCGCGTTGCGCAGCACCTCGGGCACCTCGCCGTCGACGATGCGCTTGGCCAAGCCTTCGGCGATGGCGGTCTTGCCCACGCCGGCCTCGCCGACGTACAGCGGGTTGTTCTTGCGCCGGCGGCACAGCACCTGGATGGTGCGCTCGACCTCGTCGCCGCGGCCGACCAGGGGGTCGATCTTGCCTTCGCGGGCGAGTTGATTGAGGTTGCTGGCGAACTCGGCCAGGGCGTCGGACGACTTGCCGTCCACGTCCGGGCCTTCCTGCGGCTTGGCTTCTTCCTCGTGGTGGCCCTGGCCGTCTTCGCTGTGCTTGACGATGCCGTGGGAGAGGTAATTGACCACGTCGAGGCGGGCCACGTCCTGCTGATTGAGGAAGTAGACCGCGTGCGAGTCCTTCTCGCCGAAGATCGCCACCAGCACGTTGGCGCCGGTGACTTCCTTCTTGCCCGAGGACTGGACGTGATAGACCGCGCGCTGCAACACGCGCTGGAAACCAAGAGTGGGTTGGGTGTCGCGATCGACATCGTCGGGCAGCACCTGGACCGAGGTCGCGATGGCCTGTTCCAGGTCGCTGCGCAATCGCGCGAAGTCGGCGCCGGTGGCCTTGAGCACGGCCTCGGCGGAGGGGTTGTCGAGTAGTGCGAGCAGCAGATGTTCGACCGTCATGTACTCATGGCGCGCCTCGCGGGCGCGCTTGTAGCACTGGCCGATGCTGTATTCCAGATCCTTGCTGAACATGGGGCGGAGCCTCCAGGACGTATGCACGCTACGTGGGGGCGCTCGCCGGCTTTTCCATGCCCCGCCCCCGTGGCGGTACTCAGCTCCCTTTTAGGCCTTTTCCATCGTGCACAGCAAGGGGTGCTGATGCAGTCTTGAAAATTCGTTCACCTGCGCGACTTTGGATTCGGCGACTTCGCGCGTGAAGACGCCGCATACGCCGCGGCCGCGGGTATGGACATGGAGCATGATCTGGGTGGCTTTTTCGACGTTCATCGGGAAAAAGCGCATCAACACCTCGATCACGAAGTCCATCGGGGTGTAGTCGTCGTTAAGCAGCAGTACGGAATACAGCGGTGGACGGGCGACTTCGGGCTTGCCGGTTTCCACCAGCACGCCGTGACTGTGTTCGTGTTCGGTCTGTTTTGCCATGTCCGGATTATAGACGTCTGCCCCACATGGGCGTGGAGCGCGGGGCCGTGGAGAGGATCGCGGCGCGACATGGACGCATGCACGGCCGCATTGCAAAATGCCGCAGCGCCGCCATCTTGTGCGGAGCCGTCGGTCCAGATTGCGCCGATGCTGTCGAATTCAAGG
>NZ_JBAMDI010000262.1:0-4189 GCF_036961695.1 Pseudomonas sp. CGJS7
TGCTGCTGGCGCTGATCTTCGGCCTGTACTCGCTGCAGTTCTACGCGATGCTGAGCTTCCTGCCGACTTTGTTGATGCAGCGCATGCAGGTCTCGGCGGCCGACGCCGGCATGCTCAGCGCGATCGCCCTGGGTTCGAACGTGATCGGCAACCTCACCGCCGGCGCGTTGCTGCGGCGCGGGGCGCCGCGTTGGCTGCTGATCGCCATCGCCAGCACCGCGATGGGCGCGTCCGCGGTCGGCGCGTTCGCGCTGGGCTTGCCGGCGCCGTGGGTGTTCGCGCTGTGCGTGGTGTTCGCGCTGGCCGGCGGGCTGTTGCCGGCCAGCACCATCGGCGGCGCCGCCGAATTGGTGCCGAGTCCGGGCTTGATCGCGGTGGCGATCGCACTGTTGATGCAGGGCAGCTACGCCGGCCAGGTGATCGGCCCGTGGCTGTTCGGCAGCGTGGTGCAGAGCGCGGGCTGGCCGGCGGCGTCGATCCCGGTCGGCCTGGCCGCGCTCGGCGCGATCGCCGCGGCGTTCGCGCTGCGCCGCAGCTTCGCCGGCGAAACCGCGCGCGTCCGATGAGACGCCGCGTGCACCCGGCTCAGGCGCTGGTGGTGGTGCTCGCGCCGGCGTTGGCGGCGGTCTGCGCGCGGCGCCGCGCCAGCCGCTCGCGCAAACGCAGGAACGGCCGCTCGACCGAGTAATGCAGCAGTGCGCCGCCGACCAGCGCGGCGCCGGCATACGCCGCCAAGGCCAGTACGCCGCTGCCTTCCAGTTGCTCGCCGTACGCGGTCTGGGCCAGATGGAAGCTGGCCTTGTGGGTCAGGTACAGACTGAACGATGCCGCCGCCAGCCAGCCCGCGCCGGGCACGCGCAGACGCCCGGTCCAGCGTTGCTCGGCCGCGCCGGCTGCGACCAGCAGCGCCATGCCCAGCGACACCAGCGGGAACGACCACACCGAAGCCAGCAAGCCCAGGCGCTGCTGCGACACCGCGATCGCCGCGCCGACGGCGACGACGCCGAGCAAGGCCAGCACGCCGGAGCGGCGCATCATCGCCGCCCATGCGTCCGGCCGATACGCGCGGATCGCCGCCAACACCACCCCGAACAACAAACCGTCCAGGCGCATCCAGGTCGGGTAGTACACGTTTTCGACCCAGGCGTTGGCGCCGTCGGCCAGGCTCAGATGCCATACCCAGGCGCGCAGCGCCATGCCGCCGATCACCACCGCCGCCACCAGCAGCGCGGTCTTCCACAGCGCCGGCTTGCGCGTCAGCCACAGCGCCAGCAACGGGAACACCAGATAGAAATGTTCTTCCACGCACAGCGACCACGCGTGCGAGAACGCTTTGTTGTGTTCGTAATCGATCAGCAGGTTCAAGGTGAAGGTCAAAAACTGCCAGGCCGATTCCAACCCGGGCCGCTCGCGGAACGCCGGCCACCACAGGTACAAGGCCAGCACCACCCAGAACGCCGGCAACACCCGGAACGCGCGGCGCAGATAGAAATCGGCGAACGACAAACGCTGCCCCTGACTCAACGGCCGCAGCACCTGCCAGCCGATCAGATAGCCGCTGAGCGCGAAAAACAGATCCACGCCCATCCAGCCGAACTGCGACATCGGCATCCACGGCGAGCCCAGGTCCGCGCCTGAGGCATGGAAGAACATCACCCAAACGATCGCGATCGCGCGCAGCAGATCGAGGCCGGGCAGTCGGCTCATCTTGATTCCAGAGGTTGGGTGTACGGCAGAGGATCGGGCTTGGTTCGCATCGCGACTTTGCATCGCGATGTTGAAAACATGCGATCAGTCTCACGCATGCGCACGCCGGCTACAAGCGCATTTGCGCGCGCAACGCGGCTGCGTTGCCACGTTTGCGCGGGATTCTGCATCGCTCGCGTTCGCGCGCCATGCGCGGCGCGCGAATGCGGCCGCGACAAGGCATCGGCGAGCGCCGCATCGCGCTGCGCGCGGCGCTGGGTTCAGCACGCACCTAGGGTCGGCCCGAGGATGTCAGCGTACGGCGCCGGGATTACCGTCGGGGAGCGCGTCACGCCCGTGGCGACGCTTCTGTTCGCGGGTACGCCCATGTCCGGCCTCAACATCAATCCAGGCGGCAACCCCCTGTCGGGCCTGTTACCGGGTCTGGGCAACAACAAACCGCAGTTCCCCGGCGGCCCGCAACCGCCCGGCCTGCACGGCCCGGGTGGGCCCGATATCGGCGGACCCGATGTCGGCGGCCTGGATCCCGGCACGCAACTGCCCGGCGGCACCGACGGCCTGCCGCTGCCGAGCAACGGCCTGCCCGGCGGCGAGCATCCGCTCAATCCCGGCACCCTGCCCAACACCGGCAATCCGGGCGCGGACAACAACCCGCTGCTCAACAACAATCCCTTGCTCAATCCGGACAACCCCAACAGCCGGCTGCTGCAGGGGCAATCGCCGCAGGCCAATTACAACAACGGCAATCCGTTCAACAACAGCCCGACCCAGTTTCCGCCGCCGACCCTGTCCGAACGCGCGCTCAACAGCGCAGCCCAGTACGCCCAGGTCGATCGGCCGATCAACTACGGCGCGGTGGCGCCGCCTTTATCCAGCGCGCAGAGCGCCAGCGTTTCCAGTTCGGCGCTGCCGCAGTCGGCGGGCGTGGCGGTGGCCTCCAACGGCGCCGCCTCGGGCGCCGCGGCCGGCAGCGCGGCGACCGCCGCCAACACCAGCAACGCCACCGCGACCGCGACCCTGGTCGCGACCAACACCTCGGTCGCCGTGCCCGCCGCGCCGATGGCCGGAACCTTGACCCAGGAAGCCATGACCGCGCAGCAAGCCTTGTTCGCGCGGCTGAACACCTTGCAGCAGGCCAACGTGCCCGGCCACACCGCGGCCAACGCACCGCCGCCGCCGTCGGAGACCTCGGCGACGCTGCAACCGGTCAACACCAACACGATCAACAACGATCCGCGCTCGCTGCCGCTGACCGGCAACGAACGCGCGATCCAGCAGCGCGCCGACGGCGCGCCCAACACCATCGTCTACAGCAACGGCGAAAACGCGCCGCGCCGGGCCTTGCGCCGCGGCGGCAAGGTCGACAACGCGACCCTGACCCACTGGCTGTGGAATTTCGGCCGCGGCGGCACCCACCGCCCCACTCATGAGGCCGAGCCGGCGCTGGAAGTGGTGCGCGCGCTGCAATGGCTGTTCTGGGTGCTGACCGTGGTCGCCTACGCCTGCCTGGCGGTGGCGGTGATTCTGATGCTGCCCAGCGGCAGCCTGGTCAGCGATCGCATCGGCGCCGGCGGCAGCGGCGTGGCCTTGTTCGTCGGCGTGGTGGTGGCCGCGGGGGCGTGGTGGTTGGGGCGGCAGATCAACCATCGGCGGCGTGGGGATTCGGACGCTTGAAGGTTTTCGATCCGGGCGCGCATCGGGCTCGGTAGCGAATCGAGCCGTTCGTTAGCGAATCGCGAGAGTCGATCCAGCACTCCGGCAGCACGTCGGCGCGCCCGTCCTCTTTCACCCCGTCATTCCGGCGAAAGCCGGAATCCATTTTGATCTTGCTGTTGCCGCTGTGGTGCTGAAGGTCGCGGAGAAGCAAAGTCAAAATGGATTCCGGCTTTCGCCGGAATGACGGGAGGTTGGTGGATTGCGGCTTTCGCCGGAATGACGGGGGTGGGTGGATTCCCGCTTACGCCAGAACGGTGGGCTTACTGCACCAAGCCGCTGGCAGTGAAGCGATAGCCCTGCAAATCCAGACCCAGCGTGCGGCGGATGTCCTCGCGCGCGCCGCGCGCAAACAAGGCTTGCGTGTCCGGTTCGGGCTTGCGCGCGAAGCCGTCGACTTTCTCGGCCAGATTCAGCGAGCGGAACAGGAAGTCGTCGGCCACCCACTGCCGCTGCTGCGGCGCCAGCTTGGCCAGCACGCCGTTGTCGGCGAAGGAGGTGCGCATCTGCTCGCGCAGCGCCTGCAAGGCCTTGCCGCCCGGCATCGGCGCGCGATGGACCAGGGCCCAGTTGACCGCGATGTGGTACGCGGCGACGTCGGCGAGGTTGTCGTTGGACAGGCCCTGCCCCGGCAAGGTACGGGCGAAACGGTTGCGGTAATCGGCGCCGGCCGAACGGCGGGCGAAATCGTCGGCGACTTCGCGGCTCTGTTGGCGCATCGCCGCGATCAACGCGGCGCGCACGCGTTCGGTGGTGGCCGGGTCGGGTC
>NZ_JBAMDI010000263.1:0-4104 GCF_036961695.1 Pseudomonas sp. CGJS7
AGCGGTTGCGCGTCGCGGTAGGCGCGCAGCGCGGCGGCGGAATCGTTGCCGGCCAAGGCCGCGCGCATCCGCGTCTGCGCCCATTGCAGGCGCAGGCCGGCATGGCCGAGCGCGAGGATTCGCGCATCCAGCGTGGCATCGGCCGCGGCGCCGTCGCTTTGCAGCGCGGTCTGCAATTGCAGCAAGCGCACCCCGGACTGCTGCGCATCGCGCTGGGCGATGGCGAGCGTGCGGCGTTCGCCGTCGGCATCGCCGGCGCGGCGCGCCAGTTGCGCGCGCAGCAGGGCGGCGATGCCGCGCTGTTCGGACGAAGCGGCGGCGACTTGGGCATTCAAGGCGTCCAAGGCCTTGCGCGCGTCGCCGTCGGCTTGCGCGGACAGCAAGGCCTGCGCCCGCAGCAGGCCGATATCGACCAGCCCGCGCGCGTCGCCGCGTTGCTTGAACAGCGCATCGGCCTGATCGAGCTGCCGCAGCGCATCGCCGATCCGGCCTTGCATCAGATCCAGTTCGGCCAGATTGCGCCGGCTCACCGCCGCTTCCTCCATCATCTGCCGCGACAGCGCATCGTCGAGCGAGGATTGCAGGCGTTCGCGCGCCTGCGTCCATTGCCCGCGCGCGGCGGCGAGTTGGCCGAGGTTCTGGCTGGCGCGGATCCGGCCGGTTTCGTCTTCGAGCTTGGAATAGGCCTCGTGCGATTGGACCAGATAGGCCTCGGCATCGTCGTAATGGCCGAGTTGGTACTGGGCGAAGCCGATATCGTTGAGCGCCTGCGCGGTGCCGCCGGCGTCGCCGGCCTGGCGCCAGGCCGACAGCGAACGCCGGAACGCGGCCAGGGCGCCGGGGTAGTCGCCGCGTTCTTCGGCCAACAGGCCCAGTTCGTTTTCGACCGCGGCCAGGCCGTGGCGATCTTCGAGCGCGGCGTGCAATTCGCGGGCCTGGCGCAGGTGGCGTTCGGCTTCGTCGAATTGCCCGGTCAATGCCAGGACATTGCCCAGATTGCGCAGGCTGGTCGCCAGCCCGCGCCGATTGCCGACCGCACGGCGCAGCGCCACCGCTTCGCGGTATTGCGCCTGGGCGTGATCGTTCTGGCCGAGCCGGGCGTAGCCGATGCCGAGCGCGTTTTCGGTTTCGCCTTCGCCGTAGCGATTGCCGCTGCGCTTGTACAACACCAGCGCGCGGACCAGGTAATCGTCCACCGCTTGCCGCGCCTGGCCGTGCAGGATCGAGTACTTGCCCAGTTCGAACCAGGCGCGCGGATCGTCGGGGTCGCGCGCGGTGAGCGCGCGCAGTTGCGCGATCGCGCCGACCGCGTCGCCGCCGGCGCCGAGCGCGCGCGCCAGCGCCAGTTGCGCGTAGGTGTCGTCGGGCGTGGCGGCGATGCGCGCGCGCCAATAGTCGGCGCTGGCCTTGGCGTCGCCGTCGAGCGCGGCGCGTTCGGCGAGGATCCGCGCGCGCAGCGGCTCGGTGCCGTTGCGTGCATGTTCGCTTTGTTCCAGTGCCGCGTAGGCGGCATCCAGGTCGCCGGCCGCCTGTTGGGTTTCGGCCAGGGCCAGCCAGCCCGACGCGAACTCCGGCGACAGTTCGGTGCTGCGTTTGAGTTGGGTCAGCGCCGGTTCGATCTGGCTGTTCTGGCGCGCGATCAAACCCGCGCCGTAGCTTTGCAAGGCCGCGTCGGAAGCCGGCAGCGGCAACGGCGGCGGTGAGGCCTTGGCGCCCAGGGCATTGGCCAAACGTTGCGAATGGATCAGCGTCGAGAAGGCTTGGTGCGGATCGGCGCCGTCGCCGGTCACCAAGTCGTGCGGGGATGCGCCGCCGTCGAGCAAGCGCGCCTGCATCCGCCAACCTTTTTCGTATCGGCTCAGTTCCAGCGCGACCGCGCGGTCGGCGCGCGCCAGCCGGCGCAAATCGTCGGCGTCGGGCGGCGCCGCGTCGCTGGGATCGAGTTGGCGCAAGGCCTGCTGGCTGCGTTCGTCGTCGACCACGGCCAGACCGGGCAGGGTGGCGAGCGATTCGCGCAGCAAGGCGACGTATGCGCGCGCTTGTTCCGGCGGGATCGCGTCCTGCGGCGCGCGCAGCGGCAACACCATGATCCGGTGCAGGGGCGCGACCGCTGGCACGGCTGCATTAGCGTTCGCGCGCACTGGCGGCTGTTGCGGCCGCGCGATCCACAGCCCTGCACCGGCCGCGGCCAACGTCGCGACGCCCGCCGCGCTCAGCCAGACCGCGCGCGTCGGCCGCCAATCGCGCGCGACATGCCGGGTATCGATCGCGCGCAGCACTTCATCCGCGCTGCCCAGCCGATGCGCCGGTTGTGAGCGCAACAGCCGGTCGACCAATCGCACCAGCCACGCCGGCGTGTCGGCGCGCAGCCGGTCGACCGGTGGCGGCGTGCGCAGCATGCGCTGGGCGAGGATTTCGCTGAGGGTGCCGCCGTCGAACGGGATCTTGCCGGTCAGCATCTCGTGCAGGATCAACCCCAACGCGTACAGATCGCTGCGCGCATCGGCGCCTTCGCCGCGGGCTTGTTCGGGCGACAGATAATCCGGCGTGCCGACGATCGCCCCGGTCTGGGTCAGGCCGCTGCCGGCGAGCGAGCGGGCCACGCCGAAATCGCTGATGTAGGCGTCGCCGTTGGTGTCGATCAACACATTGGCTGGCTTGAGATCGCGGTGGATCACCCCGCGCGCATGCGCCGCGGACAGACCTTCGGCGATCTGCCGGGCGATCCGGATCGCATCGTCCAGCGGCAGCGCGCCGTTGCGGTCCAGGCGTTTGTCCAGCGGCTCGCCGTCGATCAAGTCCATGCCGATCAGCCATTGCGATTCGTGGCGGATCAAGTCGTGGATGCGCACCACCCGCGGGCTGGAGACTTGCCGCGCGGTCAGCAGTTCCTGGCGGAAGCGTTCGAACGCGTCGCCGCGCGCGGCCAGTTCCGGGCGCAGCAGTTTCAGCGCGATGTCGATGCCCAGCGCGGTGTCGTGGGCGCGATACACCACGCCCATGCCGCCGACGCCGAGCAGGGATTCGATCCGGAAACGTCCGGCCAGCACGCTGCCGGGCGTCATCGGCTGGGCTTGGTAGAGGCCGGTCGCGGTGGCCTCGGTCACGGCGCGGTGAC
Source organism: Pseudomonas sp. CGJS7 (assembly GCF_036961695.1). Classification (NCBI taxonomy): domain Bacteria; kingdom Pseudomonadati; phylum Pseudomonadota; class Gammaproteobacteria; order Pseudomonadales; family Pseudomonadaceae; genus Pseudomonas; species Pseudomonas sp. CGJS7. Next base: position 3,119 of record NZ_JBAMDI010000263.1, read on the forward strand.
CTGGGCGCCGACGATGCGGGTCCAGCGCGGGCCCTGGGCGGCGGCCGGGGCCAGCGAATCGAACGCGCGCTGCGCCAACAGCCACAGCGCCGCGCTGTCGGCGAAGGCGCAGAGCAGTTCCAGATCGAACTCGCTGATCGCCTCGCCGGGGCCGCGCCGGTCGGCGTAGATCGCGCCCAGCACCCGTCCGGCGTGCAGCAAGGGCAGGCAGACCAGGCTTTTGAGTCCGCCGGCCAGTACCGAAGCGCGGCGCGCCAGCCACAACTCGTCGGCGATCCAATTGACCACGATCGCGCGGCGCTCCGACAGGCAGCGCTGGACCGCGCCGACGCTGCCGGAAAAGGCCTGGCTCTGCAGCGCCTGCTGATCCAGCATCAGGCTGGCGCGCACGTCGTAGTCGCCGTCGTGCGCCAACAGCAGGAAGCCGCGGCTGCAACCGGCCAGTTCGACCACCCCGCGCAGGATGTCGTCGGCCAGGCCGGCGCCTGCCGCGCGGTCGCGGACCGCGTTGGTGTCGGCATCGGCCGGCGCGGCGCCGAGGCCGAGCCGTTCGACTTCGATCCTGCGCGTCCACGCCGCCGACAGTTCGCGCCGTTCGCGTTGCCGCCGCTGTTGTTCGATCGCGCCGGCGTCGGCGTGGACCGAGAATTCGCACAGCACGTCGCCGAAACGCAGCCAGCATTCGCTGCGTTCGAGCTGGGCGCGGCCGATTTCGATGCCGTCCACGTAGGTGCCGTTCTTGCTGCCCAGATCGAGCAGGTGCCAGCCGTCGGCGTCGTGAATCAGATCGGCGTGGTTGCGCGAGACGGTGGGGTGTTCGATGCGCAAATCGCAATCGGCTTCGCGGCCGATGCGCAGGCGCGCGCCCGCGGGTATCCATCGGCTGATGGCTGCGGCTTCGGGCGGGTAAGCGATCAGTCGCGCCGGCATGTCCGCATCTTACGCGGGGCGGCGCGGCGAAAGCAGCCGGGCCGCGGTGGCGGAAA
>NZ_JBAMDI010000264.1:0-4053 GCF_036961695.1 Pseudomonas sp. CGJS7
GGTGAACCCGCTCCTACGACGGTCTGTGTCCGCCCCAGGTGTGTGTCCATCATCTTGTAGGAGCGGGTTTACCCGCGAAGAGGCCCTCAAGGCTTACGCGTTGCCATGTGCCCCAAATAGGCCAACAGCGCATCCAGTTCCTGTTCACTCAACACACTTTCGGCAAACCCCGGCATCTTCGCCTGCGGCCAGTGCCGCAGGCTTTGCGGGTCGCGTATCAACTTGCGTAAATAAACCGGCTGAAAATACTCGGTCGGGTTATACGGCACATTCAAGTCCGGCCCCACCTGCCCATCCCCCGCACCGTTCAACCGGTGGCACACCAGGCAATTCTGCTGGAACAGGGCAAAGCCCTGACGCACCGGGCTGTCGGCCGGCAGCTTCGGGTCGGGCAGCAGCGCAGGAAACCGCTGGTCCGCCGGGGCCAGCTTGCGAAGGGTGGCAATCTGGAATGGCCACTGTTCAGGGCGGATGCCGCTGGCCTGCGGCGCAGTCCACACTAGGTAGAACGGCCCGGCACTTGGCTTGCCTTGACCCAGTGGCGGCCACGGCTTGCCTGGGTCTTCCACGGCCAGCCAGGCCCGTGCTGGCCCTGGCTGCAGCAATGCCGCAGCGGGCATTTCGGCGGCAAAGCCATCCAGCGCCACGGCCTGCAGGTGATCGCGGGCGCTCACACCTTCCAGCAGCGTGGCCAGCGGCACCGCCCGATAGTGCATGGGGCGTTTGTAGGATACGTCCTGCTCGATACTGATGTCCTGGGCCTCAGGGTGGCCAAGCAGTTCGGCGCTGCTCCACTGGCGCGGCGTCGCGCCCAGTTCAAGGTGCAGTTGCGCCGCCGACAATGGCAGGCTCAGGAGCAACGCTAGCAGGGCAAGGCAGTGGCGCATAGGCAATCTCCGACCATCAAGGCCAGCAGGTTACCTGTGCGTTGCCCGTTGGCGCCACCGCTGCCGTCAGCCAAACAAACGTGTCAGGTTCGGCAAGATCAATAGCAACGTGGTGGCAAATAAAATGAGCCCGGCTTGGCGAATTTTCGATTGTCTGAACATGGCGGACCGCCTTCTTGTTGTTATTCCTGAATACCCGTTGGCTTCCTTGTCGTCGCGCTTCGGGTCGATCGCAGTGGCGTTGCATGGCGCCGGACTGCTTGCCTCTTGAAAGTGGATATACCTTCAACAGTAGGGTGTGCGTTATCCATATTTGAGAACCCTTTGTTCTAACCGTGCACTAAAACCATTCCTCTGGCTATGAGGCCAAGTGCTATCTAGCTGGCACGCTCTATCTAGACAGTGGCGCAACTACCCGGCACGCGCCGACGAAATGTGACCGTTCGTCAGTGCAGCCTACTTGCTTGTACGTGCCTTTCGCGGCAGTCTCTACAGCAGATTCCCACCCATGTCGTTCAGGACTACCCCTATGTCGTTACGCATCTGCATCCTTGAAACCGATGTCCTGCGACCGGAGTTGACGGCGCAATATCAGGGCTACGGCAGGATGTTCGAGCAGCTCTTCTCGCGTCAGCCGATTGCCGCCGAATTTTGTGTGTACAACGTGATGCACGGCGACTATCCCGCCGACAGTGAAAAGTTCGATGCCTACCTTGTGACGGGCAGCAAGGCCGATTCGTTCGGTACCGACCCGTGGATCCAGACGCTAAAGGCCTACCTGCTCAAGCTGTACGAGCGCGGTGAAAAGCTGCTGGGCGTGTGTTTTGGCCACCAGTTGCTGGCCTTGACCCTGGGTGGCAAGGCCGAGCGGGCTGAGCAAGGCTGGGGCGTGGGTATTCATCGCTACTCGTTGGCGGCGCATGCGCCGTGGATGGACCCGGAGGTGTCGGAGCTGACCTTGCTGATCAGTCACCAGGACCAGGTGACCGAACTGCCGGAAGGCGCTACGGTGATCGCCTCCAGCGATTTCTGCCCGAATGCGGCGTACCACATTCGCGACCAGGTGCTGTGCTTCCAGGGCCACCCGGAATTCGTGCATGACTACTCCCGCGCACTGCTCGATGCGCGCCAGGAATACCTGGGTGACGAGGTGTACCACAAGGCCGTCGCCAGCCTGGCCACCGAGCACCAGGGTGATTTGGTAGGGGAGTGGATGTTGCGCTTTATCCAGCAGCCGCCAAAGGCCGGCGACAGCGCCGCGTAATCGGTGGCAACCCTTCGCGGGCACGCCCGCTCCCACAGGTGATGCACAATTTCCAGCATTGTGTGCGACCTGTGGGAGCGGGCGCGCCCGCGAAGAGGCCATCAAAGCCAACCCGATTTCTTGAAGCTGGCATACAACCCGGCACACCCCGTCGCAATCACCCCCAGTACCGCGAAGTAACCGTAGTGCCAACTCAGCTCCGGCATGTTCTGGAAGTTCATCCCGTAAACCCCGGCAATCGCCGTAGGGAATGCCAGAATCGCCGCCCAGGCCGCGAATTTGCGCTGCACGATGCTTTGCCGTGACGACTCCAGCAGCATGCCGATCTCGATCGTCTGGCTGGCAATGTCGCGTATACCGGCCAAGTCCTCCATCTGCCGCGTCACGTGAATCTGCACATCACGAAAGTACGGGCGCATGTTCTTGTCGATGAACGGGAAGCTCAGGCGCTGCAGTTCTTCGCTCACTTCAACCAGGGGTGCCACGTAGCGGCGCAGGCGCAGGATGTCTCGGCGCAGGCTGTGCAGGCGGCGGATGTCGTCTTCCCGCAGCGAGCCGCCCAGTACGCTTTCCTCCAGCGCTTCGATCTCGCCATGAATGGCCTCGCTGACCGGTTGGTAGTTCTCGGTGACGAAGTCGAGCAGGGCGTACAGCACGAAGTCTTCGCCATGTTCCAGCAGCAGGGGCCGAGCCTCGCAGCGCTGGCGGACCATGGCGTAGGATTTGGAGTGGCCGTTGCGGCAGGTGATGATGTAGCCGTTGCCCGCGAAGATATGGGTTTCGATGAATTCCAGCTTGCCTTCGTGGCGCACTGGCGAATAGGTGACGATGAACAACGCGTCACCGAAGGTTTCCAGCTTGGGCCGGCTGTGTTTTTCCAGGGCATCTTCGATGGCCAGTTCGTGCAGGTTGAACTGCGACTGCAGGTTGGCCAGCTCTTCGGCATTGGGCTCTTCCAGGCCGATCCACACGAAATGCCCCGGCTTGCGCGCCCACTCGCTGCCTTCGTCGATGCTGATGTTGGTGACCTTTCTGCCGGCGCTGTACACCGCCGATGCCACGACTCGACCCATGGTTGTCCGCTTATTCGTTTGAACACGGATACAGCTTGGGCTGTACCCGGCTCCAGAGCAACCCCGGATCAGGCCAGTTCTTTTTCCATGCGGTCAATGCACTGCTGCATTTGCCCACGGCATTGCTCGATCAGCGCTGGCAGGTCCTGCAGCGTCATGCCCGTCGTGGCAATGGGCGGCAGCGAGCGCACGATTACCGTGCGCTGGCGCCAGCTGTTCAGGCTCAGGCGCCTGGCATAGCGGCTGACGCAGACCGGCACGATCGGCACACCGGCCTCGATGGCCATGTGAAATGCGCCTTTCTTGAAGGCCAGCAGATGCTCGCCGGGATTGCGGGTGCCTTCGGGGAAAATCCAGATCGAGGTGTCGTCCTGCAGAACCCGGGTGGTCTTCTGTATGGCCCTGCGCGCCTGATAAGCATTCTTGCGGTCGACCAGCACGTTGCCGCCCAGCCAGAACAGTTGGCCGAACAGCGGGATCCAGCCCAGGCTCTTCTTGCCGATGGCGACGGTGCGCTGCGGCACCACTTGGCCCAGCACGAACAGATCGAAGTTGGACTGGTGGTTGGCCACGATCACGCAGCCGGGCGGGTGGTCCCACAATGGGCCGACTTCGGCCTTGACCTTGATGCGCATCAGCCAGGTGGCCGGCAAGCTGTAGAGCCGGGCGAAAACGCGGCTGTTGTCAGGGTTGAAGGGGCGGCACAGGCCAATGAGCAGGCCCACGGTGCCAACGGCAAGAAAATGCAGCCCCAGCAGGAACATACGCAATGAATAAAGCATGGTACGACTCACACCAGACGGTCGCGGTGCAGTGTACGGGTGTGCAC
>NZ_JBAMDI010000265.1:0-4038 GCF_036961695.1 Pseudomonas sp. CGJS7
GATACCGAAGGCTCGACCTATGTGCGGCCCGGCGCGCTGGCCTTGTTCGGCGCGCGCAGCGGCCAGGTCGGCTGGCTCAGCGGCGGCTGCATCGAACCGGACATCGAATTGCGCGCGGCCGAAGCGGCCAGTTCGCAGGGCATCGAGTGGATGGACATCGACACCCGCAGCGACGAAGACCTGTTCGCCGGCTCCGCGGTCGGCTGCCGCGGCCGCTTGCGTCTGGCCTTGTTGCCGCTGGCGGCGCTGCGCGACTGGCCGACGCTGACCGACGAATGGCTGCGCGGCCACGGCGATCTGCGCCTGAACGTGCGCAGCGGCGGCGCGGTCTCGGCCGCGGTCGGCGACGAACGCCTGCGCTGGACCTTGCCGGTCAATCCCTCGCCGTGGCCGGCCGGCGAGTGGACCTTGGAGATCGCCGCGCCGCCGTCGGTGCTGGTGTTCGGCGGCGGCCCGGAAACGCCGACCTTGCTGCCGCTGTTGCGCACCCTGGGCTGGATGACCACCCTGGTCGAACGCCGGCCGCGCTGGGCCGGACTGGGCGCGCTGGCCGATCACGCCCACGCGCGCAGCCCGGCGCAGGCGCTGGCGACCGCGCGCTCGCACGACGCGGCGTTGGTGATGCACCACCATTTCGAACTCGACCGCGAAGCGCTGGAGCATCTGGCCGAAAGCGTCGCCGGCCAGGACATCGGCTTCGTCGGTCTGCTCGGGCCGACCCGCCGGCGCGAGGATCTGTTCCGGGTGTTGCCGGCCGCGGCGTTGTCCTCGTTGCAGCCGCGCCTGCATTCGCCGATCGGTCTGCCGCTGGGCGGCGAAGGTCCGGAAGCGATCGCGCTCAGCGTCGCCGCCGAGTTGCAGCAGCATCTGCGCGGCAGGCGCTGAGCGATGGGCCACGCCGCGGTGGTGCTCGCCGCCGGCGCCAGCCGCCGGCTCGGTCGGCCCAAGCAGTTGCTGACTATCGACGGCGAAAGCCTGCTGCGTCGTGCCGCGCGATTGGCGCTGAGCAGCGGCGCGGCGCGTGTATTGGTCGTGCTCGGTGCGGACGGCGAGCGTTTGCGCGCGGAGTTGTCCGGGCTGGCGGTGGAGGTTGTGGTCAATCCCGATTGGCAGCAGGGCCTGTCCAGCAGCTTGCGCGCGGCGGCCGATGCGTTGGCTGGCGATGCGTTGGCTGGCGATGGGTTTGGCGGATCGGTGTTGGTGCTCGGGTGCGATCAACCTGCGTTGCGGAGCGAGCATCTGCTGGACTTGGTGGCCGGCGCGGCGACCGTCTCCGGCGCTTGCGCGGCGACGGTTCATTCGCAGGCTCTCGGCGTTCCGGCTTTGATCGCCGCGGATTTATGGCGCGAAGCTACCGCGTTGCATGGCGATCGCGGCTTCGGCGCGGCGTTGGCGCGGCAGCCCGAGGGTGCGGTGTGGCGGCTGGTGGCGCCTGAGTTGGAGCTGGATCTGGATACGCCGGGCGATGTGGAGGTGGCGGTGGCGCGTGGGTGGATCGATGCGGTGGGGGTTGCCTAACGCGAGGAATGCGCTTGACGCCTGGTTTCACCGTCATTCCGCGAAAGCCGGGCTCCATTCCACTGTCATTGCGGCTAAGGCCGAAACCTCGCAGCCGTCATTCCGGCTTTCGCCGAAACCTCCCTACCGTCATTCCGGCGAAAGCCGGAATCCATTTTGATCTTGCTGTTGCTCGGAACCGCAGACGGCAACAACCACAGCAAAGTCAAAATGGATTCCGGCTTTCGCCGGAATGACGGTGTCGGGGGCCAGGTGGGTTCCGGCTTTCGCCGGAATGACGGTGCGGAAGGACTTGTCGCAGAGTGCAATCCGGCTGTAGCGGGAATGACGGCGGGGAGTTTTGGCGTGGGCGGTGGTAGGAGCAAAGCGCCGATTTGCCGGGTTTCTACTGGGGCGCTTGCGTGCACCTCTGCGGTTGGCCCGCGCCGCCCGGCCAGACTCCTGTCAGCCGGGCGGCGCAAACCGCACGCCGGCCCTAGGGAACCAGCGTGCCAAACACGGGCTGCGAATTGGCATCGTAAATAAGCAGCCACAGCCCCTTGGGAGCGTGCGCGGCGTATTTGCGGGCCTGCGGCAGCACGGACTTCAGCGCCGCTTCGGCACTGCGGTACTCCTGCGCGATCTCTGCAATCGCCACAGCCAGCGCGCGGTCGTCGCTGCCATCACGCTGCTTCAGTTCGACGCGAAACATGGGTCATCCTTGTAATGGTTCTGCCGGCCCGGTCAGGGGGATGTCCGCGTCTGCGGACGTGACTCGGTAGTGCCGTCGGAGCGATTAAAAGATGCTTGTTGCGTGAACAGGAAACCGTCGCCGGAGTGCTCTTAAGCGTGTAGGAATTTTCCTAATCTGATGTGCCCAGCGTCACAGGTTTCAAAAGTAACTGTGGACTTGTCATGCCATTTGTTCATGGGGACCTGCTTCACGGTTGCAATATTCCGCGCCCGCTAGCGGCTCGCAACTAACTTGCCGGCACTGCGACCCAACCGGCTACCCGGACTGGCCGGGTACGGATGCTCCGTCCAGCCTCGACTGCAAGGCCGCAAAGCCCTCGCGCAAGGCGTCGGCGAACACCCGCACCCGCTCGGTCCGGCGCAGGTCCGGATGGCTCAACAGCCACAAGTCCGAAGCCGCCGCGGGCTGCGGCGGGCCGACCCGGACCAGCTGGCGCTCGGCGTCGCCCAGATAGCACGGCAGCATCGTCAGCCCCATGCCCTCGACCGCGGCATCGCGCAGGGCCAGCAGGCTGTTGGCCCGCAACACCGCGCCGCGGTCGTACTGCTTGCGGCGCAGCCAATGGGCCATGGCGATATCGCCCAGGCTGCCGTCGGGGATCAGCCAATCCATCCCGGCCAGATCGTCCGCGCCGGCGCCGCGCGGCAGCCGCAGCGAGCGCGGGCGGTAAACCGCGGCGGCCAGGCGCGCTACCCGGCGTCCGATCAAGCTGTCCGGCGGCGGTTTGCTGCCCGGGCGCAGGGCCAGATCGGCCTCGCGCCGGCCGAGATCGTGCAGCGCGTTGTCGGTGACCACCTCCAGCACGATGCCCGGGTGGTCGCGGCGGAACTTCGCCAGCAACGGCACCAGCAAGCCCTGCAGCAACGGTTCGACCGTGGTCAGCCGGACCTTGCCGGTCGGGCGCGCGTCCAGGCCGGCCAGACGGCGCTCGGTCGCGCCGATCCGCGCTTCGATCTCGGCCGCCACCGCGATCACTTCCTCGCCGGTCGGGGTCGGCGCGTAACCCTCGCGCGCGCGTTCGAACAGGCGCGCGCCGAGCGCGCGCTCGATCGCGTTGATCCGGCGGAACACCGTGGGGTGGCTCACCGCCAGGCGCTTGGCCGCGCCGTTGAGCGAGCCGGCGCGGCCCACCGCGAGGATGAAGCGGTAGTCGTCCCAGGACAGGCCGGGCGGATGGGTCGCGTTGTTCATTTGTGCAAACTCGGCTTGCGCCCGTGGCGGAATGTATTTCAGGTATGAACATCCTAACCTGAGCTTATCGCGTCGTCCGACGCCTCTTCGAGCCAGCCCCCATGTCCACCCGTCTGGATTACAACAAAGTCGATCCGCAAGGCGCGCGCGCCCTCGCCGGCCTCAGCGCTTATGTCGAAAAGAGCGGCCTGGAGCGCTCGCTGATCGATCTGATCAACGTGCGCGTTTCGCAAATCAACGGCTGCGCTTACTGCATCCGCCTGCATACCGAGGAAGCGGTGGAGCGCGGCGAAACCCATCGCCGCCTGCATCTGTTGCGGGTCTGGCAGGAAGGTCCGTTCAGCGCGCGCGAACGCGCCGCGTTGGGCTGGGCCGAGGCGATCACCCTGGTCGACCGGGCGCCGGTGTCGGATGAGATCTACGCCGAGGTGCGCGAGCATTTCAGCGACCACGATCTGGTCGCGCTGAGCTATGCCGCGATCGCGATGAATGCCTGGAATCGCCTCGGCATCGCGTTCCGCAAGCCCGATCCGGCGTTGGCGGCGTAGGCGTTACTACCTGTAGGAGCGGCGCGAGCCGCGACCGCGAATACACAA
>NZ_JBAMDI010000266.1:0-3993 GCF_036961695.1 Pseudomonas sp. CGJS7
GGCTTGTTGCCGTAAGGCTTCTTGCCGCGGCCGTCGGGATTGCGATGGCCGCTGGGACCGGTCTCCACGCCTTCGGGCACGTACCAGGTGCGGAACGCCGCCGGATTGCCGTCGGGCAACGGCTTGACGCCCTTTTCCTTGCGCTGCTTGAACGGCTTTTGCGACTGGCGCGCCGCGGCTTCGCCGCTGACGGTCAGGCCGCCGGGCTTACGCGGGCCACCGCGGCCGCGACCGCCGCGATCTTCGCGGACGTGGTCGAAGCGGCGCAGTTCGCGGCCTTCGTCGGCGGTGTTGTGGCCGCCGACGTAGCCGGCGGAACGCTCGTTGCCGGACAGGTGCACGGTCGACTTGGTCGCCTTGCGCTGGCCGATCACCGGCTGCAGGGTCAGCGCCGACGGGGTGCCGTCTTCCAGGCCCAGCTCGGTGCGCAGCGCCTCGACCTTATCGGCCGCCAGCTCCTGCGAATGGCTGCGCAACAGTTCGCGCGGCAGCGCGACCTTGCCGTAGCGGATGCGTTTGAGGCGGCTGACCTGGCAGCCTTGCGACTCCCACAGGCGGCGCACTTCGCGGTTGCGGCCTTCCTTGACCACGACCCGGAACCAGTCGTGCGAATCGGTGCCGCCGATGCGTTCGATTTCGTCGAACTTGGCTGGACCGTCTTCCAGCGAGACGCCGCGGGCGAGGCGGTCGACCAGATTGTCGGGCACCGTGTCCTGGCCTTCGGGAGCGCGCACGCGGCAGACGTATTCGCGCTCGACTTCGAAGGAGGGGTGCATCAGCGCGTTGGCCAACTCACCGTCGGTGGTCAGCAGCAACAGGCCGGTGGTGTTGATGTCCAGGCGGCCGATCGCGATCCAGCGCGCGCCCTTGAGCGCGGGCAGCGAATCGAAAATGGTCGGGCGGCCTTCGGGGTCTTCGCGGGTGGTGACCTCGCCTTCGGGCTTGTTGTACATCAGCACGCGCGAGGGTTCGGTCAGCGCGCTGGCGACGAAGCTGCGGCCGTCCAGTTCGATCTTGTCGCCGCCTTTGATGCTTACGCCGATCTGGGCGGTCTCGCCATTGACCTTGACCAGGCCGTCGGCGATGCGCTGCTCCAGCGCGCGGCGCGAGCCCAGGCCCGCTTGCGCCAGCACCTTGTGCAGGCGTTCTTCCAAGCGCGGCGCTTCGGGGGCCGCGCTGTCGCCGCTACGCTTCAATGAGAGCTTGCGGGGTTTTTCGTCAGTCATTTCTGTTGCTCCGGCCGGTCGTCTTCGGACTCGGCCTCAAGTTCCGGAACGGTCGTCGTCTCGACGGCGTGTTGGTCTTGCTCGTGATCGTTCGCGTCCGCCGCGCGCTCGCCCGGCGCGGCTTCGGGGTCGTCCGAAAGGACGGTGTGTTCGGTGTCGTCTTGGCCGTCGGCGGGTTCGCCGGCGGCTTCGGATGGGGTGTCTGCGTCGGTGGAGGCTTCGGCGGGAGCCGGTTCGGTCTCGGCCGATGCGTCGGCTTGTTCGTCGTTGCTGTCGGCGTCGGTGTCGGTATCGGCGTCGGCCGAGTCGGCGTTCGCGGCAGTCTCGCCGGCGGCGCTGTCGTCGTTGGCCTGGTCCTCGCCGCGGCCGATGCCGCCGGCGGCGATCGGCTCGCCGTCCAGCGCCAGCTGCGGTTCGAGCTCGCCGATGTCCTTGAGTTCCGACAGCGGCGGCAGCTCGTCCAGGCGCTTGAGCCCGAAGTAATCCAGGAACGCCTTGGTGGTGCCGAACAGGGCCGGCTTGCCGGGCACGTCGCGGTGGCCGACCACGCGGATCCACTCGCGCTCTTCCAAAGCCTTGATGATGTTGCTGCTGACCGCCACGCCGCGGACCTGTTCGATCTCGCCGCGGGTGATCGGCTGGCGGTAGGCGATCAGCGCCAGGGTTTCCAGGGTGGCGCGGGTGTAGCGGGTCTGGCGTTCGGTCCACAGCCGCGCCACCCAGGGGTGGACGTCGGCCTGGACCTGGAAGCGGAAGCCGGAGGCCAGTTCGACCAGCTCGACGCCGCGCTCGGCGCAGCCCTCGCGCAGGGTCTGCAGCGCGGTCTCGATGCTGTCCGGCGGCGCGGGCTGATCCTCGGGGAACAGTTCGCGCAGTTGCGCCAGCGTCAACGGCTGGTTGGCCGCGAGCAAGGCGGCTTCGACGATGCGGGTGATCAGGTGTTGGTCCATTGAAACCGGGATTCTGGGTTCGGGAATGGGATCAGGTGGATCGTCCCGCGCGGTCGGCGCGGGCTTGCGGTGCCTGGGCGGGCGATGGGGCGCCGGAGCGGGGCGATGTCCGGGTCACGGACCGTCCGGCGCGGGCGCTCACGGTGCGCGGTCGTCGTCGTTGGCGGCGTCGTCGAACTCGCTGCTGAGTTCGATTTCGTCGGGATCCTTCATCAACGCCAGCGATTTGACGTAGATCGGCGCCAGCGGCCCTTCCTGCACGATTTCGATCAACTGCTCCTTGGCCAGGGTCAGCAGCCCCAGGAAGGTCACCACCACGCCGAGCCGGCCTTCCTCGACCGTGAACAGCGACTCGAAACGATGGAACACCCCGTCGTTCATCCGGGTGAGCAGCTCGCCCATGCGTTGGCGCACGCTCAGCGCATCGCGCTTGATCGCGTGCTGGGTGTACAGCTCGGCGCGTTTGAACACGTCGTGCAGGGCCAGCAGCATTTCCTTCAGTTCCACCGGCGGCGGCAGCTTGACCGAGGCGCGGTCGGGCACATAGGCCTGCACCGGCGCGGTGTCGCGGTCTTGCCGGGGCAGCGCGTCGATGTCCTCGGCGGCCTTCTTGAAGCGCTCGTACTCCTGCAGGCGGCGGACCAGTTCGGCGCGGGGGTCTTCCTCGATGCCTTCCTCGTTCGGCGCGCGCGGCAGCAGCATCCGCGATTTGATCTCGGCCAGGATCGCGGCCATGACCAGGTATTCGGCGGCCAGCTCGAAACGCATTTCGTGCATGGCCTGGATGTAGTCGACGTATTGCCGGGTGATCTCGGCGACCGGGATGTCCAGGATGTCCAGGTTCTGCCGGCGGATCAGGTACAGCAGCAGGTCCAGCGGGCCCTCGAAGGCTTCCAGGATGACTTCCAGCGCATCCGGCGGGATGTACAGGTCTTGCGGAATCTGCAGCACCGGCTGGCCGTGGATCACCGCCAGCGGCATTTCCTGCTGCTGAGGCGTGGTCGGGCCCGGGGCGGGACCCGGTGCGGATTCGGTCGCGGCGGGCGCGGGTTCGTTGGTCATTCAGAACCGGCCCCTCCGGGCCGCGGGCACAGCTGTTGCGACGATGCGTACGGCACGAGGCCGCAACGGAATGACGTAACGGTTGGGTACAACCGATGCGTGCACTCGTAAGCGGAGCGTCCCTATGGGTGCTACCAACCACTTCGAAAGGCGTGTGCTTGGCCCGAACGGTCCCGGCCTGCGCGACACGCGCGGGGCGTGGCGGCTAAGGCGTCGAGGGTTGCGGGCGCGGGCCGGTGGACTGCAGCGATGCAAGCGTACTGGCGCACCGATGGTGTGCGGGAGAGTACGGGTGCGGACGTGGCGACGGTTGGGATCCGGTCGCGACGGGTTTGCTGCATCCGGCCTGACGGCAATTGACGTTTAGGGTAAGGGCTGGGCGCGGCAGTGTCCAGCGTCGGGATGAATGCCGGGTGCGCGGCGGTCGCCGATTCGGCCGGCGCGCACCGGGGCGAGGGCGCTCGCAGGCCGCGCGCCGCCGGTCGGGCGGTGCCGGATTAGTGCAATTGATCGGCTGAATGAACGCACATTGGCGCCCATGGCCTGGGGAGGTCAGTGGCAGGGACGGGCCCGGCGCCACGTTGTGTAGATCGCAGGGCGGGAAAGCCTGCTGGATATCGATGCATCCGCGCCGCCGCTAGACTGGCGCCCGGAAGCTTCATCCACCTTTATGGAACTGGGGATACAGATGAATCGAGCAAGGATCGCGGCCGCCGTGATGGTGGCTTTGTTGTCGGCCTGCAAGGCGCCCGCGC
>NZ_JBAMDI010000267.1:0-3736 GCF_036961695.1 Pseudomonas sp. CGJS7
AGTAAAGCGGAGCCCGCCTTCGCGGGAATGACGAACTGGAAGGATGCCGCTGAAGTCTCTGGATGTTCGGCTCCGCCGAAGTAAAGCGGAGCCCGCTTTCGCGGGAATGACGGACTGAAAGGACGGCACTGAAGTCTCTGGACGTTCGGCTCCGCCGAAGTAAAGCAGAGCGCGCCTTCGCGGGAATGACGGTAGGCAGGTTCGCTCATCCCGGCGACCAACCCCAGCCCCACCTGAACAGGCCCCTGTCCCCATCACTCGCCACCAACGGCGGCGTGATTAGCTTGTGTGCGCTCCGCCACACAGACTGAGGACAGCCCATGAACAACCAACTCAAACTCGCTCTAGCGGCCGCGACCATGACCGCGTTGCTGGCCGGCTGCGCCACCGGCGGTGGCGGCTACTACGGCGGTCAGCAGCAGCCCTATCCCAACAACCAGTATCCGCAGGGCCAGAATCCGCCGCCGCAGCAGCAGGGCGGCATGAACCGGACCCAGAAGGGCGCGTTGATCGGCGCGCTCGCCGGCGTCGCCGCCGGTTTGCTCAGCGGCAGCGACGCCACCGAACGCCGCCAGCGCGCGCTGATCGGCGCAGGCGTCGGCGGCCTGGCCGGCGGTGCGATCGGCAACTATCAGGATCGCCAGGAACGCGCCCTGCGCGAGAGCATGGCCGGCACCGGCGTGGATGTGATCCGACAGGGCGACAACATCACGCTCAATATGCCCAGCAACATCACCTTCGCCTTCAACAGCGCCAACCTGGAACCGCAGTTCTATTCGGTGCTCGACAACGTCGCCAGCACCCTGAACGAATACAACCAGACCATCGTCGAAGTCGCCGGCCACACCGACAGCATCGGCACCGATGCGGTCAATCAACGTTTGTCCGAACAACGCGCGGCCAGCGTCGGCAATTATTTGATGTCCAAGGGCCTGGTGCGCGACCGCTTCATCCTCACCGGCGCGGGCAAGACCCGTCCGATCGCCAGCAACGACACCGAGGCCGGACGCGCGCAAAACCGGCGTGTTGAAATTACCCTGGTTCCGGTGCGTTCTTGATAGTTAGTTTCTGTATTTAGTACGTACTATTGTCGTGGCGAATCATTCGCCGATCACACTGATAACGACATAACCTGCTGAAGAAAGTGCCCGGAATGTAACGTCCGGGCACTCAGCCGTTTCGCGCGCTTTCGCGCCATGCCAAAACGTTATTATGAAACTCGCGGCGCATGGCGTTTGATGCAACGCCATGCGCTCATGACGAGAGCGGGCGGTTGTTCGCGTACGTAACCGACGCGGTGCGTTCGTTGTGGTTTATATGCGCCGCTACTTTGGTCTGAGGAATAAGCATCGGCCATTCGGGCTGTGATAGTTATGTTTCGAAACAAGCCCCGCGAGTTGGGATTCGGGTATCGATAGAATGAGTCTGCGCATCGCTCTTTCCGATGATCATCCGGTGGTGCGCGTGGGCGTGCGCGCACTGCTCGAATCGCCGCCCGGGCTGCGCGAAGCCTGGCAGGTGGTGGCCGAGGCCGACAACGGCGATGCCTTGTTGAATCTGCTCGCGGCGACCGAGGTGGATTTGCTGATCACCGATTTCTCCATGCCCGGCAGTCGCGGCGGCGACGGTTTGGCCATGCTCGGGCAGATACGCCGCCGCTATCCGCAACTGCCGGTGATCGTGCTGACGATGATCGGCAACGTGCCGGTGCTGCGTTCGATCATCGAAGCCGGGGTGGAGGGATTGCTCGACAAAGCCGCCGCGGTCGCCGAATTGCCGCAGGCGGTGCGCGCGGTGTCGCAGGGCCGTTCGTACTACGGCGAAGCCTTGCGGCCGTTGCTGGACAGCGACGGCCGCCCGCTCGGCGAACGCGACCCGTTGGCGTTGTCGCCGCGCGAAACCGAAGTGCTGCGTCTGTTCGCCGCCGGCCAGGGCGTGTCGCAGATCGCCGCGCAATTGCATCGCAGCAAGCAAACCATCAGCCGGCAGAAGACCGATGCGATGGTCAAGCTCGGGCTCAAGAACGATCTGGAAATCTACGACTACGCGCGTTCGCAAGGGTTGCCCAGCTGAGCTGCGGGCGATGAAACCCATGCGGATTTACGGATGCAGGTGGCTGCGTTCGCACGGCGCGCGGCTGGTTCTGATCGCGGCGTTGTCGACGCCGGCGGCAAGCGCAGCGGGTCTGCCCGCGCCGATTGCGGTTTACGACTCCACCGCCACCCCGGCGGGCGCCGACGCCGCGCACCAGGCCGCCGGCGCGCACCGCAACGGCGTCGAGCTCGGCCACGGCGTGGCCTGGAGCAAGGTGATCGCGATCCTTGCCGTATCGCTGCTGATCATCGGCGCGATCGCCGCCGGCTATCTGCGCCTGCGCCAGGAGTCGCGCCGTCGCGAAGCGGCCGACAGCAAGCTGCGCGAGGTCGCCGGCAACTTGCCCGGCGTGGTGTTCAAGGCCCAGCGCGGCAGCGACGGGCGGGTGCGCTTTCCGTATCTGACCGGACGCCCGGAGCTGTTGTTCGGCATCGGCGCGGAGGCCATCGCCGCCGATCCGATGGCGTTGTTCTCGCGCATCCATCGCGGCGACCGCGCCGGCGTCATCGCCGCGGTGTTGGAAGCCGCGCTCAGCGCGAGCGAGATCAATGTCGATTTCCGCGTGCGCGGCGTCGGCGGCGAGCGCTGGATCCGGGTCAACGCGCTGCCGCGCAGCCCGCGCCCGGGCCAAGGCCAGGACGATGCCGGCTACACCGGGTATTTCGTCGATGTCACCCACGCCCGCGCCCAGGCCGCGGCGCTGGAGGCGGCCAAGGAGCAGGCCGAGGCGGCGACCCGGGCCAAGTCGAATTTCCTGGCCAGCATGAGCCATGAGATACGCACGCCGATGGGCGGCATGGTCGGCATGCTGGAATTGCTCGGCCAGTCGCCGCTGGACGACGATCAGCGCGTGCTGCTCGGTCACATGCGCGATTCCGCGCGCGCCTTGCAAAGCATCCTCGACGACATTCTCGACGTGTCCAAGATCGAATCCGGGCATCTGCGGATCGAACGCGCGCCGCTACAGCCGCGGGTGCTGGCCGACGCGGTGGCGGTGCACGCCGCGGCGGCCTGCCGCAAGAAAGGTCTGCGCCTGGATGTGCGCGTGGATGCGGCGGTGGAACGCTTCTACCTCGGCGACGCGATGCGTTTGCGGCAGGTGCTGTTGAACCTGCTCGGCAACGCGGTCAAGTTCACCGAGCGCGGCGGCGTGTGGCTGGATCTGCGCCTGGAGTCGGGCGTGGTCGAAACCGATCCGGACAAGGTCTGGCTGAGCATCGAGATCGGCGATACCGGTATCGGCATGTCGTGCGAACAACGCGCGCGGGTGTTCGAACCGTTCCAGCAAGGCGACGACAGCATTTCGCGGCGGTTCGGCGGAACCGGCCTGGGCCTGTCGATCTGTCGCGATCTGATCGGGCTGATGGGCGGCACGATCCGGATCGACAGCACCCCCGATGAAGGCACCCGGGTGGTGGCGACGCTGCCGCTGGGGCGCGCCGAGTCTCCGCTCGCCGACGCCGCGGGGCTGCGGGTGGCGCTGGCCTTCGCCGACCGGCGCCGCGCCGACGGCTTGAGCCAGTTGTTGTTGGCGATGGGGCATTCGGTCGTGCATTGCGGTCCGGCCGATCTGCGTTTCGCCGAGGGCGACGCGGCCGATACCTTGCGGGTGGTGCGCGCGCCGGATACCGCCGAGGCGGCG
>NZ_JBAMDI010000268.1:0-3579 GCF_036961695.1 Pseudomonas sp. CGJS7
TTTTGATTTTGCTGTTTTCGCACCGGCCCCAATCGCAACAAGAACCGGTGTAACCGCAGCCTCAGGCGTAATGCTTGGTCCCGAAGATCTTGTCGCCCGCATCGCCCAGCCCCGGCAGGATGTAGCCGACTTCGTTGAGCCGCTCATCGACCGAGGCGGTGAACACTTCCACGTCCGGATGCTTGGCTTCCAGCGCCTTCAACCCTTCCGGCGCCGCGACCAGGAACAGGCCCTTGATCCGCTTGCAGCCGGCGTTCTTGAGCAGGTCGATGGTGGCGATGAGGCTGCCGCCGGTGGCGAGCATCGGGTCGAGGATCAGCGCGGTGCGTTCGTCCATGCGGCCGGTGAGTTTTTCGTAGTAGCCGACCGGCTGCAGGGTTTCTTCATCGCGTTGCAACCCGACCACGCCGACTTTGGCTGCCGGAATCAGTTCGAGCACGCCCGGCAGCATGCCCAGGCCCGCGCGCAGGATCGGAACGAGCGTGACCTTGGCGCCCTTGATCCGGCGCGTGGTGACCGGCCCGGCCCAGCCTTCGACCACGGCCTCTTCGGTTTCCAGATCGGCGGTGGCTTCGTAGGTCAGCAGCGTCGCCACTTCCGAGGCCAGTTCGCGGAACGACTTGGTGCTGTTGTCGGCGCGGCGCATCAGGCCGAGTTTGTGTTGGACGAGCGGGTGGCGGACTTCGACGATTTTCATGGGTGACCTGGGGTGCGGCGGCGATCGGTGCCGCAAAGGATTGATGGTTATGGGGCAGGGTGCAAGCGTGGCCATCGGAAGTGCGACGACCTCACGACCCCAGCGCATGCAGTTCCCCCCTTTGAAAAAGGGGGGCTAGGGGGGATTTGCTCTTGCTCCCCCCAAAAGCAACAGCAAAGGCAAATCCCCCCTAGCCCCCCTTTTTCAAAGGGGGGAATGGTGCGTGGGGGCGGGGAGTGGCGACGCGTTGTTGGCGCAGACAGCAAAAAGGCCGGTCGCCCGGCCTTTTCCTCGCAGCGCCGAACCAGCGCGGCTCAAGCGGTACGAACGTATTGAATCTCGATCCCGTCGCTGCTGCCGATCGCCGCACGCAACACCGTAATCAACGAACCGGCATTGAGATGATCGATCTCGATCATGTCCACCACCGCGTGATCGATCCAGTAGTCCTGGTCCTTGCTGTCTTCTTCTTCCAGCGCCGCGACCAGGATCTGCAGTTCCTCTTCGCTGATCTCGCCGATGTCGGCGCCGGTTTCCTTGTTCGATAAACGGATCATTCGATTCCCTGAATTGAGCGAAGAGAAGTGAAGAGTGAGCAAGAGCCGGAGCAGAAGCAAGCTTTCGCTCACTTCTCACTCCTGCGCGCTCACTCCTCAGCACAAGCCCTCAGGCCGCCGCGGCCTGCTGCGCGCGCGGGCCTTCGCGCAGGGCGCGGCCGACCATCGACACCAGCAGCTCCAGCTCATCGCTGCCGATGGTGAAGTTGGGGGTGAAACGCAGCGAGTTGACGCCGCCGTGGATCACGCCGATGCCGCGTTCGCGCAGCCATTCTTCGGTCGAACCGGCGCCGAAGCACTTGAACTGCGGGGCGAGTTCGCACGAGAACAGCAGGCCGGTGCCCTGGACCTTGGTGATCAGGCCGCCGAGTTCGCTCTTGAGCTTCTCCAGCTTGGCGATCGCCTCGGCGCCGCGGGCGCGGATGTTGGCGCGCAGTTCCGGGGTGACCTGCTCGAGCACGGCGACGGCGACGTCGAGCGCGCGCGGGTTGCTGGTCATGGTGTTGCCGTACAGGCCCTTGCGGTACAACGAGGCGGCGCGTTCGCCGACCGCGAGCACCGACAGCGGGTACTGACCGGCGTTGAGCGCCTTGGAGTAGGTCTCCATGTCCGGCGCTTCCAGACCTTCGAAGCCGGGGTAGTCGATGATCGACAGCACGCCGTGCGCGCGCAGGCCGGCCTGGATCGAGTCGACCAGCAGCAGCGAGCCGTGGTTGCGGGTGAGTTCGCGCGCGGCGGCGTAGAACGCCGGCGGCACGCCGCGGCCCGGGTCGCCTTCGCCCATCACCGGTTCCAGGAACATCGCTTCGATGAACCACTGGTTGGCTTCGGCGTCGGCGAAGATTTTCTTCAGCGCGTCGGTGTCGTACGGCTCGACCGTGATCACCGAGTCCTCGCCGCGGAAGCTGGCCAGGTGCTGGGTGTAGGCCTTGCGCGAGGAGTCCGAATACAGCGCCGGACGCTCGGTGCGGCCGTGGAAGCTGCCCTTGACCACCACGCGCTTGATCGCGCGGCCGGCGTGCTTGGCGCCCGGGTCGGTCATCAGCTTGCTGTTGACGTCGGCGATGCGCGCGGCCAGCGAGACCGATTCGGAACCGGAGTTCAGACAGAAGAAGCGCTCGTACGGGCAGCCGCCGCGCTCCACGCCGATGGCGCCGCGCAGGGCGCGCTCGAAGCGCAGCTGCGACAGCGACGGGGTCATGATGTTGGCCATCACCTGCGGCTTGGCCATCGCCGCGATCACCGCCGAGGGGGTGTGGCCGAAGCCGAGCATGCCGTAGCCGCCGGAGTCGTGCAGCACCGCGCCCTTCAGGGTGATCACCCAGGGGCCGCGCGCGGACAGGGCGATGTACGGGTTGACGCCGTCGTCGGGATAGAAATTGACGTAGCCGTCCTGGACCGCGTGGATCTGGGCGTCTTCGTCCAGGTCGAGCAACTCGGCGTGCAGGTCGCGGATCAGCGCGTATTCGGCGGCCGCCGCGGCGATGGCTTCGCCCAGTTCGGGATGGGTGACGGCGAAGCGGGCGACGGTGTCGTCGTCCAGGCCGACGGTGCGGCGCTTGCCGGCGTGGGCGCGCAGCGGCGCGAGTTGGCTGAGCAGGTTGGTCATGTCGATCTCCAATATGTCGTCGGCGTCCTGCCGTGTAGTCCGTGGGAGACCGGTCCGCCGTCGTGGCAGGACGCTCGCGGTTGCAGCAGCCCCCGGCTGCCAAGCGCCATCTCTCACATCAAACGAAGGGGACTGAAATCAGTGCCCCACGTAACCCCTTGAAACCAAGAAAGCTTGCGCAAGATTTTTGCGTAAGAGCATCGTCTTTCGACGAATTTTCTTTTCATTTCAATGATTTAAGCGAGTCTATCACGTCCGCCGAGCCTCGATAACCCCCTGAACGAGAGCGGTTCAGCCCTCACCCCGAGGCCTCGTTTCGCACCGTTGATGACGCTTGTCATCGGCGATGAATGTCTTCGCGCACTGCCACGGAACGATCGCAAATCCGACAGTGACTGCACCTTCCGGAGCAACGTGAGGTTCGGCGATGAGCGCGATCCACCCCTTCCACAGCGTCGTCGCCGCGACCTCGCGCCAGCGCCCGCCGTTGCCGGCGTGGCCGCGGGCGATGTTCCGGGCCGGACCCGGCGGCAGCGCCGCGACCGATCCGCGCAAACCTCCGCCGAGGCCGCACCCGCTGTGCGCCGCGAGCGCCGGCGCGGGCCGTTCGGTTTCGCCTCCAATCGCGGCCGCCTCGCCGGCCGTTCCCCCTACATGGATGCCCCGATGAATCACCCGCTTCCGAACCGCCGCCGCCCAGGCACGCAGTTGGCCCC
>NZ_JBAMDI010000269.1:0-3566 GCF_036961695.1 Pseudomonas sp. CGJS7
AGGGTGCTGAGCCGACCTTCGATGTTGTGCGGTCCTTGTAGGTGCGGGTTTGCCCGCGAAGAATCCAGCACTAGTCCTTCAGAAAATCAGCAACGCGTTCAGCCGCCGCCTGCAAATGCTGCTCATGGCTGAACCCCGAAGCCTTCAACGGCTTCAGGTCATGGTCCCCCGCCACTAGCCAGCCCACCTCGATCGCCGGCGACAACGCATACCCCGCCACCGCCTCGCGGTTACCCAGCGCATCCCGCTCGCCCTGCACGATCAACGTCGGTGTCTTCAACTCGGCCAGGTGCTCTACCCGTGGCTTCTCAGGTTTACCCACCGCGTAGAACGGATAGCCCAGGCACACCAGCGCATCCGCGCCCAGTTCGTCGGCCAGCAGGCTCGCCATGCGCCCGCCCATGGACTTGCCCCCCACGGCCAGCTTGCCCGCGACCAAAGGTCGCACTTGCCGGTACACCTCGCGCCAGCAGTCAAGCAACACCTTCTGCGGGTTCGGCGGCCGCTTGCCACCGGTAACCCTGCGCTCGGCCATGTACGGGAACTCGAAGCGCACTACCGCTACCCCAAGAGCCGCAAGCCTTTGCGCCATTTCGTCCATGAACCCGCTGTCCATCGGCGCGCCCGCGCCATGGGCCAGAATCAGGCACCCCTTGTAGTCATCCTGACCTGCAACCCGCGGAGGATCGCAGCGCAAGCCTGGGACATTTGCGACCTTCGCCCATTGATCCCCGTCAATACCGGCACTTTGCCCATTAATCATGCTTGCCTCGCTGTAAAGCCTGCCAAATAACCGTGGATGGGAACCCATACATGAACACAACCAGCAGTACCGCCTATAACTACAAGGTGGTCCGCCAATTCGCCATCATGACGGTGGTGTGGGGAATCGTCGGGATGGGGCTCGGCGTCTTCATCGCCGCCCAGCTCGCCTGGCCGTCCCTCAACTTCGACCTCCCCTGGACCAGCTTCGGCCGCCTGCGCCCCCTGCATACCAATGCGGTGATCTTCGCGTTCGGCGGCTGCGCACTGTTCGCCACCTCCTATTATTCGGTGCAACGCACCTGCCAGACCACCCTGTTCGCACCGGGCCTGGCCGCGTTCACGTTCTGGGGCTGGCAACTGGTTATCCTGCTGGCGGCCATCAGCCTGCCGCTGGGCTACACCAGCTCCAAGGAATACGCCGAACTGGAATGGCCGATCGACATTCTGATCACCATCGTCTGGGTGGGTTACGCCATCGTGTTCTTCGGCACGCTGATGAAGCGCAACACCAAACACATCTACGTCGGCAACTGGTTCTTCGGCGCCTTCATCCTGACCGTGGCGCTGCTGCACATCGTCAACAACCTGGAACTGCCGGTCAGCCTGACCAAATCCTATTCGGTCTACGCAGGCGCCACCGATGCCATGGTGCAGTGGTGGTACGGCCATAACGCGGTGGGCTTCTTCCTGACCGCAGGCTTCCTGGGGATGATGTACTACTACGTGCCCAAGCAGGCCGAACGGCCGGTGTATTCGTATCGCTTGTCGATCGTGCACTTCTGGGCGCTGATCACCCTGTACATCTGGGCCGGCCCGCACCACTTGCACTACACCGCCCTGCCCGATTGGGCGCAGTCGCTGGGCATGGTGATGTCGCTGATCCTGCTGGCGCCAAGCTGGGGCGGCATGATCAACGGCATGATGACCCTGTCGGGCGCCTGGCACAAACTGCGCAGCGACCCGATCCTGCGCTTCCTGGTGGTGTCGCTGGCGTTCTACGGCATGTCCACCTTCGAAGGCCCGATGATGGCCATCAAGACGGTCAACGCCCTGTCCCACTACACCGACTGGACCATCGGCCACGTCCACGCTGGCGCCCTCGGCTGGGTAGCGATGATCTCGATAGGCGCGCTGTACCACACCATCCCCAAAGTGTTCGGCAAAGAACGCATGCACAGCCTCGGCCTGATCAATGCACACTTCTGGCTGGCCACCATTGGTACCGTGCTGTACATCGCCTCGATGTGGGTCAACGGCATCGCCCAGGGCCTGATGTGGCGCGCGGTCAACAGCGACGGCACGCTCACCTACTCGTTCGTGGAAACCCTGGTGGCCAGCCACCCAGGCTTCGTCGTGCGCTTCGTCGGCGGCGCGATCTTCCTCAGCGGCATGTTCCTGATGGCCTGGAACACCTGGCGCACCGTGCGTTCGCCAGCGCTTGACGTCGCCCCTGCGAACGCCCAGTTGGCTTGAGGAGAAACGCCTGATGAAACATGAAGTCATCGAGAAAAACGTCGGCCTGATGGCCCTGCTGATGGTATTTGCCGTCAGCATCGGCGGCCTGACCCAGATCGTCCCGCTGTTCTTCCAGGACGTCACCAACAAACCGGTCGAAGGCATGAAGCCCTACACCGCGCTGCAACTGGAAGGCCGCGATGTCTACATCCGCGAAGGTTGCGTGGGCTGCCACTCGCAGATGATCCGCCCGTTCCGTGCCGAAACCGAGCGTTACGGCCACTACTCGGTGGCCGGTGAAAGCGTCTGGGACCACCCGTTCCTGTGGGGCTCCAAGCGCACCGGGCCGGACCTGGCCCGGGTCGGTGGCCGCTACTCGGACGACTGGCACCGTGCGCACCTGTACAACCCGCGCAACGTGGTGCCGGAGTCGAAGATGCCGTCCTACCCGTGGCTGGTTGCCCAGCCGGTCGACAACAGCCACACCGACGTCAAGATGCGCACCCTGCGCACCCTGGGCGTGCCGTACACCGACGACGACATTGCCGGCGCCCGTGAAGCGGTCAAAGGCAAGACCGAGATGGATGCCCTGGTCGCCTACCTGCAGGTGCTCGGCACCGCGATCAAGAACAAGAGGTGAGTGCGATGGAAATGGACATCGGCATGATCCGCGGTCTGGGCACCCTGGTGGTGATGATTGCCTTCATCGGCCTCACCCTGTGGGTCTTCAACCGCCGCCGCGACCGTGATTTCGCCGAAGCGCGCCTGCTGCCCTTCGTCGACGACCGCCTGCCCACTGCCGGGCAGGAGCCTGCTGCAAAAAGGAGTAACGGGCAATGACCACCTTCTGGAGTACGTACATCAGCGTACTGACCATCGGTAGCCTGATTGGCCTGACCTGGCTGCTGCTCGCCACGCGCAAGGGCCAGAGCAACAACACCACCGACGAGACCATGGGCCACAGCTTCGACGGCATCGAGGAGTACGACAACCCGCTGCCCAAGTGGTGGTTCTGGCTGTTCGTTGGCACCTTGGCGTTCTCGGTCGGCTACCTGATCCTCTACCCGGGCCTGGGCAACTGGAAAGGCATCCTGCCGGGCTATGAAAATGGCTGGACTGGCGCCAATGAATGGCAGAAGGAAATGGACAAGGCCGATGCCAGGTTCGGTCCGATCTTCGCCAAATACGCCGCCATGCCCGTAGAAGAAGTGGCGAAGGACCCGCAGGCACTGAAAATGGGCAGCCGCCTGTTTGCCTCCAACTGCTCGGTGTGCCACGGTTCCGACGCCAAGGGCGCCTTCGGCTTCCCCAACCTCACCGACAATGACTGGCGCTGGGGCGGCGAT
>NZ_JBAMDI010000027.1:0-96155 GCF_036961695.1 Pseudomonas sp. CGJS7
ATGAATCCGGCGATCCTGCGCGCGCAGCCGGCGATCGTCGCCCAGTTGGAAGGGCGCACCCTGCGTCCGCGCTTGAACGACCTGCGTCCGGACCTGTTTCCGATCAAGACCGGCGGCGGCTTCACCCGCGCCGAATCGCAGCACCCGATCAGCCCGAACCAGGCGCCGGACGACCGTTGCCTGTTCGAAGACCCGCGCAATCCGCAGCAGCGTTATTGGCTGCCGCGTTATCGCTTGCGCAGCGCCAACGGCCAGTACGAGATCAAGATCGCGCAGGCCCAGGACGGGTTGTGGGCGGTGAGTCTGGCGTTGGAGACGCTGCCTGCGCCGGAGATCGCCGACGCCGCGCGCACCGCGCAGATGCTCAGCGTCAACCGCGCCGCGGTGATCGCCTACCGGGTGCCCGGCACCGCGATCGAGCAACGCCTGCCGGCCGGCGAAATCCTCGACGACCCGCGCGGCGGTTGCGTGGTGATGCTGCGCCTGAGCCTGGCCGAACGCGACGGCTTGCTGCGCGCGTTCATGGCCCAGGACGCGCAATGCAAGCTGATCGTCTCGCGCGGCTACACCGTGGCGGTGCCGTTGCCGGCGACCGCGGCGCCGGACGCGCCCAAGCGTCAGCTGATGATGATCAAGGGCCAGATGCAGCTGGCGCGCGCGCCGGTGGCGGAGATGGCGATGGCCGCCGCAGTGCCGAAAACCGCGGCGCCGGTGGCGCGCGCGGCGATGCTCAAACCCGGTTTGGCCGCGGGCCTGCGCGCGTCGCCGGCCGGAATGCGCGCCGGCGGCGAATCGATCATCGAAGGCGACGAAGT
This sequence comes from Pseudomonas sp. CGJS7, assembly GCF_036961695.1. Taxonomy (NCBI): domain Bacteria; kingdom Pseudomonadati; phylum Pseudomonadota; class Gammaproteobacteria; order Pseudomonadales; family Pseudomonadaceae; genus Pseudomonas; species Pseudomonas sp. CGJS7. The sequence continues at coordinate 816 of NZ_JBAMDI010000027.1, forward strand.
GTGGCCGCGCAAGCCGTTCCCGCGGCCGCGCCCGATGCCGTTCCCGCAACCGCAGCCCGAGCCGGAACCGCAGCCGATACCGGAGCAACGCTTTGAAGTCTCCAACCAGCTGCAGGACTTCGCCATCGCGTTGTTGTTCGAGCCGCAACTGCATCCCTATCTGTATCCGGCCGGCAGCAACGTCGGCCAGCAGACTTCGCGCTGGGTCGTTCACGCGCTGCGTTATCCCGCCGACACCGGCCGCAGCCACGCCTACTTCCAGGACATGAACGACCCGGCGCGGATCTACTACCTGCCCGACGCGTTCAAACTCGCGCGCCGCAGCGAAGCGCCGCATGCGCCGTCGCTGGTGTTCCAGGTCGACCAGGGCGACAACGCCGAGCAAGTGATGGTGGATCTGACCTGCGAAGTGCGCCCGGTCACCGACGGCGAGCGCCTGCTGGCCGCGCGCCGCGCGCTGGCCGACAAGGTGCCGGCCAGCGCCGACAACCCGCATCGCGAGTTCGAACTGCGCCTGCTGCGCGCCAGCTCGACCCTGAAGATGTCGCTGCTGCGCAACGGCGCGGTGCGTTCGGAAACCGTGCCGGCGACCATCGACTGGGACAACGGCTTCACCGTCAACGAGCGCTTCGAGTTCAAGGATTTCCAGGACGTGTTCGGCGTGCTGATGGCGACCAGCAATTCCAGCCTGCTGCAAGGCAGCGTGGTGGTGGCCAGCGGCGTCGACGAGAACGTGACGGTGCCGGTCAAGCTCAACTTCGCCGACATGGAAGGCGAGTTGTTCCAGTCGATCGAAACCCCCGACGCGCAGACCGGCGCGGTCGCGGTCAAGCTGCTCAACGCGACCGAGAGCAAGCTGCGCATCACCCGCTTGCCGACCTGGATCACTCGCGGCGAGGGCCTGGTCGAAGGCCGGATCGAAGGTCTGGACCTGAGCCAGCCGGTGGAGATCGCGCCGGAGCAGAGCCTGAACTTCACCGTGCAGCCGACCGCGCCGCTGAGCGGCAGCGCCCCGGCCGACGCGATCTTCAACACCGCCTCGGTGCGCAGCATTCCCGACGGCGAGGCGATCCTCAAATACACCCTGGACGATTCCATCGATCAGGAAACCGTGCGCCCGGTGACGGTGATGAGCGCCGCCGAAGTGCTGGCCAACGCCGGCAACGCGGCCGGCGAAATCCTCAACATCGTGGTCGAGTTCCGCGGCAACCGCCGGGTGGTGATCGGCGCGGCCAACCTCAGCCAGGACATCGACGTGCCGGTGCCGCTGATGGACATCCTGCTGCGCAAGGACAGCGAGGGTTTCTACGAATACCGGCAGACGGTGATCTACAAATCCGGGCAGAAAGCGCCGGCCACGCCGTGGCGCCGCGACGACGCCGGCGTGTTGTTCGTGACGGCGGTCTGAGCATGTCGTTCGCATCCCGCCCCGATTGGCGCCAGCCGATGTCGATCGGCGAGCGTCTGGCCTACGCCGCCTACGATCAGCCCGGCCGCTTCCGTTTGCCGCCGGTGCGTTTGGCCGCGCAAGCTGCGGACGGCGAGTCGCCGCTGCGTCTGGATATCGTCCAGCAAGACCGCGGCGCCGCCGGACTGGCGCGTTACTCGATCCTGTCGCTGGCCTTCGCCGCCGATTTCCAGCTCGACGCGGCGCGACAGAACGCGTTCGATGCCGGGCAACGCTTCGAACTGTCGCCGCTGCCGGTGGAGGGCGCGTGGCTGCGCTTGAGCGCGGTGGAGGCGTTGAACCTGCCGCCGTCGCTGGGCGAACTGCTAAGCCTGGACAGCGCCAGCTTGAGCGCGTTGAATCTGGGCGTGCGCCTGGACAGCGCCGCCACCGATCTGTTCGTCGCGGCCTTGCAGCGCGGCTTGCTCGCAGTCGGCGCGCAAGCCTGGCTGCGCGTTCGCGGCGTCGCCGACCGCTTGCCGGTGACGATGAGCTTCGATCCGGCGGCGTTGTTGGCCGTGGTGCGCGGGCTCAGCGGCGGCAAGACGGAAATCGACCACGCGCTGCTGCGGCAGCGCCTGATCGACGCGCCGCAAACTCTGGGCCTGGGCTTGCCGGCCAGCTCCGGCGATGTGCTCAAGCAGCCCTTGGCCGATGCGGTGATCGACCGCATCGCCGCGCGCTTCGCCACGCCGCAGCCGTCCGCGCCCGACGCGCCGACCGGCGTGCGTCTGGTGTTCGACGAAGCGGCGATGGCGTCCGGACGAGTGCAATGGAACCTGGCCGAGCCGCAACTGGCGCCGCGCCTGATCCCGATCGAAGCCGACCCCCTGGGCCCGCTGCGGACGATGGCGGCCGGCGATCTGCACGACGCGGTGGTGCGCCGTCACGACGCGCGCGCCCTGGCCAGCGGCTGGCGCAGCGTCAGCGTGCGCGCCAATCTGCCGGCGCGCCGCGTCGGCGTGATGACCGCGCAAGTCGAACTGCAGCTGCCGGCCAAACCGCCGGCGCGGATGTTCACGGTCAAGGCCAATGCGGCGTTGCCCGCGGGCGACCGGCCGGTCGCCATCGACCTGCGGCTGTCGCCGAGCGAGCCGCTGGCGTATCAGTGGCAGACCGCGGCGGTGGTGCTCAGCGACGGCCGCGCAGAATCGATCAAAGGCCCGACGCGCAAATCCGACCGCGAGCATCTGCTGGTCGGGCCGGAGGATTTCGGCATGCGTCTGATTCCGGTCGAAGCCGAAACCGTGTTTCTGGATCAGGCCGACATCGAAGTCGAATGCCTGGGCACGCGCAAAGGCAAGCCGTGGTCGCTGCGCGGCGTATTGGACCGCGCCGCGCCGGAGCTGGCGTTCGCGGTTCCCTTCGATGTCGACGGCGCAAAGATCCGCGCCACCGCCCAGGCCAAGGCCGATGGCGTGCGCCGGGCGATGGCCCCGGTCGATGCCGAAGACGACGGCCTGCGCATGGACGCTTTCAGTTTCGAAGGCAGCGGCTCGCGCGAGTTGCAGCTGCTGTGCGAATTCGACGACGACGCGGCCTCGCGCAGCATCGAAATCGCCCCGGAAGACGGCATCGACGACAGCGCCCGGCGCAAGCAGATCAAATTCACCCGCAGCAAGCCGCGCGCCGAATGGACCTGGCTGTCGCTGTCGCCGTTCCGCTCCGGCTATCGCTGGCGCTGGCATTCCGGCGGCGCGACACCGGCGCCGTGGTCGCCGGTGCTGCAACCCGATACGCCGCTGCAGGTGCGCAGCAGCCACAGCGCTCAAGGAGTGGGAGCATGAATCCGTACATGGACAGCGGCGCCAGCGACGGCATGGCGTGGGAAGAGATCGGCGGCGTGTGGATCGCGCCGGGCGACGGCCCGATGAGTTGGACCTACCGCGCGCGCGCGCCGAGCGTGGCGCCCGGCGCCGACGGCCGGCCGCAGTTCGCCATGATCGGCGCCGGCGCGGTGACCGTGCTGGCGTTGACCGCGATGTGGGGCGTACCGGCGGCAACGCTGGACGCGCTGCGCGCCGAACTGGCCGCGCGCGCGCAGGTGCCGCCGGCGCAGATTCAGTTGTCGCCGGCGCCGGTGGAAGTCGGCGAGGTGCGGTTGATGCTCGGCGACGGCCACGGCGAATACGTGCAGTTGGCCAAAGCCGCTTGCTCGGGCGTGCCGCCTTATCACGCGGCGTTCAATCTGATGCTCGATCAGACCCAGGCCGAGAAAGTGCGCAGGGCTCTGAACGGCGAGCACGGTTGGCTGGAATTGCGTTACGCGGCGACCGACGCCGCTGCCGCGCGCAGCAGCCGCTCGGTGCAGGACAGCGAATCGGTCGAAGTGAAGGTGTCGCTGGGCGATGCGCAAGGGCGCGTGGAGGCCAGCGCCAGCGCGTACAGCCAGGTCGGCGTGCAGGACGAAGCCGGCTACGGTGCGGGGCGGTCGCGGACGTACTCGGCCGATGCCGCGGATTGGGGGCTGCCCAAGCCTTGAATGGAATCGATGGGAACGCCTTCGTCGGCGCAAGGATTCGCGCGACGGAAGCCTTGATCGTTTCGCCACCGCGGAACTGCTGAGCAAACGCAGCCCGCGGCGACGATATCGATGCAACGGCGCGAATCTGCGCCGGCGGCGTTTGCCGCAAGACCAGCGACGAGCCGAACGCGACCTGCAATCGCGATGGGCACGCTCATGCGCGAAATCGGGATGTGCGCCGGACCGGCGTGCGTCGATGGCCAAGCGCGGCCGCTGGTTTCTGTCGAAAAACCACTTGAAAACAGCGGTTTTTGTTTGTCCGGTGCGAAATGCGCCAAGCGTTAGAAAGATTCGAACCGAACGGTTTACATCGCGGCCTCCCCCATCGCGTGACACCAGCGGCAATGCGCGGGCAAGGAAAGCACGCAACAGGATTGAACGACTCAGGACATCAGGATAAGGAGCAAGTCCATGCTTAAGATCGATAACGTCGACACCCTTCACGACCACGTGGTGTACGGCGACGACGCCAATGATTTCACCTACTACATCATGCCCAACTCGCCGAACTTCGCGAAGATGGCCAGCGGCGGTCTGGCGCTGCGCTTCGTCGAGTACGGCCAGATCCGCGAGGACGGCGGCAAGAAGTTCGGCGGCTTCATCGCTTTCGACACCGAGCTGTCGGTGCCGGCGGACGTGCAGAAGAAGATCACCGACGAGCTGCAGAAGAAGCTGGCCGAGAAGTACAAGGGCAAGACCGTGCCCAAGGTCGCCATCGCCCCGGTCACCTGGACCGACGGCACCGTCGAGCTGCTGCTGACCGAAGGCGGCGCGCTGGTGGAGAAAATCCGCGGCGCCGGCAAGCCGTCGATCTACGGCAAGAACGTGGCCTCGTTCATGGTCGAGCTGACCGAACTGGGCACGGCGATCTTCAAGGAGACCCTCAGCACCGGTTCGGCCTCGGCGGTGCAGGTGGTCTACAAGATGAACTGCTACATGCGCCTGCCGGAAATGAAGGCCTGGGGCACCTGGAACGCGTCGGAGTTCTACAGCTTCTTCCAGGACATCAACACCGAAGACAACTTCTGGAGCGAAGACAGCTACACCGAAGTGGTCAATTCCAGCCGCTACAAGAACGATGTCACCAAGACCCACTTCGACTTCGTCCAGGCGCCCAATCTGAGCGCCGAGGACAACGCCAAGCTGGAAGCCGACATCCGCGCGATCATCAACAAGCAGCTGGAGCAAGCGGTCCAGCGCAACATGCTCAAGGAGATCGCCGAAGTCGATCCCAACACCAAGGAGCTGCGCGAAGGCCAGGACATCGAGGACATCCGCCGCACCATCAACAAGTCGCAGATCGCCAACGTGCGGGTAGAGTGGAGCGAGGCCAAGGCGGTCATCGTCAACCGCAACCCGCAGGGCATGCTGCCGACCATCACCTCGCTCAAGGACGACAAGAACAAGCCGCTGAAGTGGGAGGACTACTACTCCAAGATCAACCTGGACGAGTTCCTCAAGACCGTGCAGGTGGTGATGCGGGTCAACGCCGACTTCGCCAACCTGCCGATCCACAGCGTCGAGGTCAAGATCCGTTACCCGTACGGGCCGAACAAGAAGGTCCAGGAGTTCGTGTTCACCAAGCCTGACGACGTGGCCAAGTTCGAGGCCTTCGTCCACGAGGGCAAGCGCGACTTCACCTATCAGGTGACGGTGAACTACAAGGGCGCGACGTTCAAGCAGGTGTCGGAGGAGATCAAGACCGACGACACCAACCTGACCATCAACGTCGACGACCTGGGCATCCTGGCGCTGGACATCGGCCCGGGCGACATCGACTTCGCGCAGGTGCCGCGCACCCAGATCACGGTGCGCTACAAGCACGGCAAGCAGCCGGTCGAAGCCAAGTTCAACATGACCAAGGACACGCCGAACTTCCAGCTGCGCAAGATCGTCGGCAAGCCGCGCACCGAAGACATCGACCTGGAGTTCCTCTACACCCTGGCCGACGGCCGCCAGGTCAAGAAGATCGCCCAGCAGCAGGCCAAGGAGCTGTACGTCGACGACCCGTTCTCGGCCAGCAAGACCGTGAGCTTCCGCGCCGCCGGCGACCTGGCCGCGGAGATCGCCTCGATCACCGTCGATGCCAGTTACACCGACAAGGCCAACAAGTACAGCCAGAAGACCATCGTCACCTTGTCCAGCGACATGACCTCCTTCGACTGGACCTTCCCGGTGGTCGACGAAACCCTGGGCGAGATCAAGTACTCGGTGACGACCTTGTTCGCCGACGGCACCAGCAAGGAAGAAGCCGAGAAGGTCGCCACGCGCTCGACGATTCTGGTCGGCAAGAAGCTCGATCAGCTGGAAGTGGCGGTGGTGCCGGATCTGCTCAACTGGGACGAGCTCAAGCTGGTCAGCGTGGCCTTGTCGCACGGGACCAAGCGCATCGACCTGCGCTTCAAGCCCGGCGATGAGGAAAAGAGCTGGAAGCTGCCGCTGACCGACGGCGAAGCGCCGGACTACAAGGCCACCGTCACCTACTTCCTGACCGACGGCACCCGCAAGGTGGTGGGGCCGGAGGTGAAGACCGACATGACGATCTTCCTGGAAGTGCCGACCGAGTGAGCCCGCGCGGCTCGCACCACCCGACCGATCCGCGGCGCCGCGCCGCGGATCGGCCGACACCCAACGCTTACGCTTGACTCGGAAGGAGTCCGATCATGCTTCTCCTCGACAGCCGCACTCGCGAGATCAACGGCATCTCGGTCTTTCCCGACCATGCCGATCCCGAGCAGTGGTACTACATGCCGCTCAACCCGCACCTGACCACGGTGCGCGACAAGACCCTGGGCGTGGATGTCCCGCAATTTCTGCTGATCGGTTTCCGCGGCGACGCGGGCACCGGCGGCTTCCTCAATTTCGATTGCAACCTCGGCGCGACCCAGAGCCAGATCGACGATCTGGCGCGCGAAATCGCCAACGCCGAAAACCTGCGCAACAAGCCGCGGATCGCGCCGGTGCCGCTGGAAGACGGCAGCGTGCGCCTGATGATGCTCGGCAAGGCCAGCGGCGATGTCGGCGCGACCCCGGGCGCCGGGCCGCAGTTCGTGCTCAAGATCGACCACGCCGCCAAGCCGGCGCTGTACGGCGCCAACCAGGCCGCGTTCTCGGTGCGCCTGGACCAGGACGGCTACACGGTGATGGAGCAGTGCCTGGAAGGCGAGATCCTGCCGGTGGCGGTGATGTACTCGCTGGACTTCCTCGGCTTGCGCCCGGCCTACAACATCAATCTGAAGATCGATTGGGACCGGGTCCAGAAGCGCATGGACGAAAGCTTCTCCGGCGGCAACATCTTCTTCTCCACCGAGATCGGCAAGGCGGTGGACGAGTTGGTGGAAAGCCGGGCGATCGTGCTGGAGGCCGATACCTTCGTGGCCGAGAGCGAAGACACCAAGGGCATCATCGACCGCCGCGACGCGGCCCTGGCCCAGGTGCGCAACATGATCACCGACGCGTTCTTCACCGCCAGCCTGCCGCCGTGGTCGCCGGAGAAGAAGAACGACTTCGAGCGCGGGCTGGAAGCGATCGGCAAGTTCGCCACCGAATCCTCCGCGCGCGCCGCCGGCGGACCGATCGGCGCGCTGATGCCGAGCTTCAGCTACAAGCGCATGGACTACAAGCGCGTGGACAAGAAGAAGCTCAACGTGAATTTCTCCGAGCGGGTGGCGATCAAGCGCTCGATCTATCCGCAGGGCCATCTGGCCGCGCTGTTCAAGACCATCCGCGAGGGCAACGTGCCGCGCGATCGTTTGGTCAAGCAGATCAGCCTGGACAACGACTTCTTCAAGAAGCGCCGGGTCAAGGTGATCTCGCGCGCCGATCTGGCCGCCGACGACATCGGCAGCGTCAACGTGCGGGTGCGTTACGGCGACAAGGCGCAGAACGCGCTGCTCGGCGCCAGCCAGGGCGAGGCCAGTTTCGAATGGCTGAGCCAGCTCGAACGCGGGCAGATGAAGCGCGAGGTCCAGGTCGAGTACGAGGTCAGCTTCAAGGGCGTGGACGCGGCCGAACGGCCGACCAAGCTCAAGTCCAAGCCGCAGACGTTCGATGTGGAGAACGTCGAGATCATCCCGCGCGATCTGTACACCATCAACACCGTGCCGGTGTTCGCCGAGAACTTCCCCTGGGAGCGCTACAGCTCGGTCGACGTGTTCCTGCGCTACAAGGACCCGATCAACAAGATCAATCAGAACGACCTGGTGCGCCTGACCAAGGATTCGCAATCGGGCAGCTGGAAGATGTTCATGCTCGATCAGAGCAAGACCGCCTACGAGGTGCGGACCGTCTTTCACGGCATCACCGGCGGCGACACCGTGCACGACTGGAAGACCGTGGATGAGCCGCAAGTCAGCGTGCGCAATCCGTTCCCGACCCGGCGCGTCGTCCAGGTGGTGCCGAACTTCAACTGGAACGAGGTGCAGGAGGTGTTCGTCGATCTGCGCTATGTGGACAAGGCCAACAACCTGCAGGAAGAACAGCAGATGTCGTTCCAGGAAGGCGCGGCCTCGCAGACCTTCGCGGTGGACTTGCGCAATCCGGAGGTCAAGGGCGTGTTCTACAGCGTCAGCATCCTCTACAAGGACGGCCGCGACATCGAGGAGATTCCCGAGTCGGTGACCAACAGCAATCGAATCATGCTGAAGGCAGGCATGAAAGGCCGAAGAATCGTAACCGTAAAGCCGCCTTTGGACTTCGCCAAACGCAAGATGCGCAAGGTCAAGGTCTCGCTGCGCTTCGAAGACTTCACCGGCGGCCTGTCGTTCGCGGAAGACTTCGAGTTCACCGATGCCCAGGCCAGCGGCGAGTTCGAATACGACTACCTCGATGCGGCGCGCATGCGCTACGAGTACAAGGCCAGCTATCTGCTCGAGAACGGCACCAACAAGAGCGTCGCCTGGGCGCCGAGCGATGTCACCGATCTGGTGTTGAAGATGCCCTGATGCCGCAACCCGCCGCGCCGCGATTTGGCTCGTCATCCCCGCGCAGGCGGGGATCCAGAGACTTCAGAGCCATGCCGCGATAAAGCCCTGGATTCCCGCCTTCGCGGGAATGACGGAGTGAGAGTACGCGGCGGCCGATGGCATCAGGTACGTAAGGAAACGTTTCCGTCGCGCGCGCCATTCGCGCGCATGGACCAACGATCTATTGGAGTTCGTCATGCTCAGCCTCGAAAAGCCGATCACCATCGACGGCATCACCGTGTTCCGGGACCACTCGGACAAGAGCCAGTTCTGGTACCTGCCGGGGCCGGTGTCGCTGGCCACGCGCCAACCCGACGGGCGCAAGGAATTCAGTTTCCTCAAGTACCGCGTCGCCGATGCCGCAGCGGCCAACAAGGGCGGCGGCTTCGTGATGTTCGTGACCACCTTGCAGCTGTCGCCGTCGATGGAGTCGAAGATCATCGGCCGGCTCAACGCCGAACCCGGCGTGCAGTTGCCGGTGCGGTTGACCTGCGCGACCTTCGAAGAAGGCTCGGTGCAATGCGTCGCCCTCAACGTGCAGGGCGGCGGCGGCACCTCGGCGCAGCCGGCGCAACCGGGCACCTTCAACGCGGTCGAGCACATCCTCGGCGCGACGGTGCCGTCGATGGACGCGGCCAACCGCGCCGCCTTCAGCCTGAGCCTGTCGGCCGAAGGCGCGACCATCCTGGAGGCCGCGCTCAGCGACGGCATGACCCCGATCGGGGTGATCTACAACTTCAAGTACCTGGCGATGCGGCCGGCGCTGAAGGTCACCATCACTGCCGACTTCGAACGCATCTACACCCACTTCAGCGCCAGCCTGGAAGGCCAGTACGCGTGGTTCAAGGCCGGCATCGATGCGGCGTTCGAATCGTTGGTGCAGAACGGCGTGATCGATATCCAGGTGGAAGCCTTCACCGACGCCGAAGACCGCCGCGATCAGGAAAAGTGGGCGCTGGATTTCTTCAAGGAAGATCTGCTGAGCAAGTGGTTCGAGCCGACCTTGGTGCCGGGCAAGCTGGCCACCGATGCCGCGCATGCTGGCGGCGGGACGGGCGGTACCGGAACGCCCGGTACCGGCACTCCGGGCACGGGGACTCCCGGCACTGGAACGCCCGGTACGGGTACGCCGGGCACCGGTACTCCCGGAACTGGAACGCCTGGTACCGGCACTCCGGGTACGGGTACTCCCGGAACTGGAACGCCTGGTACCGGCACTCCGGGTACGGGTACTCCTGGAACTGGAACGCCTGGTACTGGCACTCCGGGCACCGGTACTCCCGGAACCGGCACCCCTGGTACCGGCACTCCGGGCACTGGAACTCCCGGAACCGGCACTCCCGGAACTGGTACTCCCGGCACCGGCTCCCCCGGCACCAGCGCTCCCGGCGGCGGCTTCAGCGGCGGCAGCGCCGGCACCAGCGCGGGCACCGGCACCGGCGGCGCCACCGGCACGCCGCCCGCGCCGCAGATCCAACCCGCGGTGCTCAGCGTCGACTCGACCGAACCTTCGCCGCTGCCGGCGGGCTTGTCGGTCACCCACACCCCGGCCGCCAGCGGCCTGGCCGAAACCATCACCGTCACCGGCGCCGGCGCGGTGGTGAAAGTCGACGACCAAGTGGTCGCCGCCGACGCCCAGGGCCGCGTCGCCATCACCGTCAATCCCGATTCGGCCAAGCGCATCGACGTGCAATGGCCGGCGACCGCGCAAGACCAGACCTTCGGCCTGTTCTTCGATTTCGACAAACCCGCCGAAGCCGGCTGGAACACCAACCCACCGTCGACCCAGTTCCGCGCGTATGTCGACAACACCACCAACGACCCGCGTTATCGCGACGCCTCCGGCACCTTGCGGATCGAAGGCGACGGCAACTGGAGCGGCAGCGAGCGCGGTGCCGAGCGTTTGATGGCGTGGATCCGCGGCTTGCCCGCGCCGCGCAATCTCAATTTCCAGGCCTACGCCAGCCACGAGCACGCCAACGGCGCGACCGAAGGCCAGCGCGAAATCTATAACCGGCGCCTGTCGCAACGGCGGCTCGATGTCGCCCTCGCCGTCGCCCGCCGCGCCGGCGTGCCGATCACCGTGACCACCCAGGCCGCCAATGGCGACGTCCCGGCCAGCAGCCGGCCCGGCACCCATTCGCCGATGGGCGGCGATCCGGACAACCGCGTCGTCCACGTCACCGGCCGCGCCGCCGGCGCTACGCCCAATCGCTGGCACGGACGTTTGCGCCGTCCGGCTTCGGTCACCCCGCCGGTGGTGCCGCCGGTCGTTCCTCCGGTCGTGCCGCCGGTGACTCCGCCCGTCACTCCTCCGGTGACGCCGCCGGTGACGCCGCCGACGTTGCCCACGCCGCCGACCGCGGTCAGCCTGTCGCTCAAGCTCAAGTTCGTGCGCCAGGAAGAACGCAAGAAACTGACCCTGCGCTACAACCGCGCCGAAGCCACCCGCCGCACCTTCGCGCCGCAAGGGTTCTTCGGCCTGATGCTCGGCGATCTGCGCGACAAGTCGAAGTACTTCAAGGAAATCGACCTGGACGATCCGTTCTTCCGTCAGTTCGCGGTCGAGGCGAGCATGCCGATCGCGTTCGAGCCGATCGATCTGAAGTCGGCGCAAGTGGCGCTGGATTACGGCGACAAGACCAAGCCGCGCGATCACAAGCACGCCGATTTCGTGTTCAACCCGGGCGAGGTCGGGGTCAAGCGCTTCGAAGTGTTCATGAACGCGACCCGCGACATCGATTACGCCGCGTCCTACCAGTACCACTTCGATCCGCAATCCGATTGGGCCGCCGACAAGACCTCGTACACGATTCCGGCGGCCAGGACCGAAGACCGCACCTTGTTCGTCAACCCGTACGAACACGTCGAGTTCCGCCAGATCACCGCAACGCCCGGCGATATCGATTGGGACGTGGTCGAGTCGATCGACGTCAAGCTGCAGGCGCGCGGTTACGCCACGCCCGAGCCCAAGACCACGCTGACCTTGACCGCCAACTCCGGGCCCAAGACCTGGCGTCTGCGCGGGGCCAAGCCGGCGCCGGCCAATCGCGGCGTGACTTATCAGATCGTGCAGCGGCGCAAGGGCGTGGCCGCGGCGGACCCGGCCACCGCGCCGGTCGAGATCGACGTGCCCGAGCTGTTGATCCACGACAGCTTCGAGGACGCGCTGCAGCTGGAGTTCATTCCGGTGTTCGACCCGGCGATGGTCAAGCGCGTCTACATCGACGTGAAGTACGAGGACGGCAGCTACAAGCGCAGCGAGCGTCTGGAGATGGCCGGCAGCCAGACCGAGCCGATGAAGTTGCGGATCGCCTTGAAGAACGGCGACAAGCGCAAGTACCGCCGCCGCTTCACCTTCGTCGGCATGCAAGGGCAGTTCGACCAGCGCGCGTGGGTGGACGAAACCGAAGAACTGGTGGCGGTGCTGTAAGCCGATGAACGCCGCCACCGCCCGCGATGGATCGCCACAGCGCAGAACAGGCCAGCCGATGAGCCCGCACGCCGACCTTGCAGCCCGAATGCACGACATGCGCCACGGCGCGGCCGATCTGGCCGCGCCGGTCGCCGCCACCTTGCAACGCCTGCGCGCGGTCCTGCCCGCGCAGGCCGACGCCGCGCAAACCATGCTCGGCCGGGTGCTGGCGCCGCTGCACGGCTCGTGTTGGCCGGAGGTCGCATGGAGTTTCAGCCGCCTGACCAACACCGGTTTGCCGGTGGAGTTCGCCTGGACTTCGCGCGAAGCCGCGGTGCGCTGGACCGCCGAAGTGGCCGCGCCGGAAGTCGCCGAGCACGAGCGTTTGGCGCAGGCCGCGCAAGCCCTGGATTGGCGCGGCGATCTGAGCGAATGGTTCGCCCATCAACGCCAAGGCCGGTTGAAATTCGGCGCCTGGGCATCGGCGCGGCATGGCGACGGATTGGCCAGCAAGTTGTATGTCGATCTGCCGGAAGGGCGCTTGCCGGAGCGTTGGCGGCAGGCGCACCCGGCGCTGGATTCGGCGTTGATGTTCTGGCGCATGTGTGGGGTCAATCCCGACGGCAGCGTGGAGTGCTACGCGCGCGCCAACGAGTTGGATTTGAACGGCCTGCGCGGCTTGGCGCGCGCCACCCTCGGCGATGCCGAGCCGATGTCGCGGCGCTTGATGCAGGTGTTGCCGGCGGACGATCTGCCGCGTCCTTCCGGCATCAGTCTGGCGCTGTCGGCCGACGGCCAGGTGCGCGCATTGACCTGGTTCACCTTCGCCAAGGCGATCTTCCGCGACGACGCGCAAGTGAGCGCGCGCCTGCGCGGGCTGGGCGAGGGCGCGTCGGCGCAGGTGTACGAGGCATTGGCGAGCGGACCGGACGATGGGCGCTGGCGTCACGGCATGGTCGGCGTCGGCGCGGACATCGCCGGCAATGCCTGGGTGCAATGCGGCGTGCGGCCGACATGAGCGGCAGGGCGCAGCGGATGCGCCGTGTCGATCCGAGTGCGGCCGGCGGTGCTTGCCGTGGCGCTCGTATCGACTTGGCTTGCGCGAACGATGCCATCGCCGAGACAAGACCGCGCGTCGATGCAGGTCGCGCGTACCTGCTCGAAAGCCAGGTGAGCCAGGGTGGCGCCCGCCACCGCGACCGCAACGGTTTCGTCACCGCGCTGGCGGTGCGCACATTGCGCCAACGCGGACTGGCGGTGCCGGGCGCGATGCTCGATGCCTTGCAGACCTGCCGCTCCGCGCGAGGCGGTTTCCGCTTCTGGCCCGAAGACGCGCGACCCGATTGGGCGCCGGACTTGCCCGACGACGTCGACGACACCGCGATCATGGCCTTGGAACTGCTGCGTGCCGGCCGCATCGACCTGGCCGACGCGCGCCGCACCGCTTGCATGACCATCGCGCGCCGGCGCATCGCGCGTCTGCCGATGCTGCATCCGCCGTGGCTGCGGATCGGCACCTTCGCCACCTGGAGCCGCGAAGGCGCGCTGTTCGATCTGGTCGATTGCACCGCCACCGCCAATGTTCTGGCCTTTCTCGCCTCGATCGATCTGTCGCACCTGCCCGGCGTCGCCGAAGCTACGGCGATGCTCGATGCGGCCCTGCGTTGGGCCGGTGACGACGAACTGCGTGCGAGCAGCCTGTCGCCGTTCTATCCCGAACCGGCGGAGTTCGTGCTGGCGTTGGAACACGCGGCGCAATGCGGCGCGCAGGGATTGGCCGAGTTGCACGCGCGGGTCGCGTCGACGGCTTGGGGCGCGGATGCGCAAAGCCGCGTCGCGAACCCGGAGCATCGCTTGTGTTCCAGTCCCTACGGCGTGGCGGTTTGGCGTTCGCCGGAACTGGCGCGGTTGCGTGCGTGGGCTTGGCGGTAAGGGCTGGTGGTCGAACGCGGCGGTGGCGTGACTTGCGCGATCGTTGTCGATTCGCGGTCGCAGCTCGCGCAGCTCCTACAGGGCTGCGGGCAAAATCACGAAATAGGCACATGGCCTACCTGTAGGAGCGGCGCGAGCCGCGACCGCGCCAATGAAGCTACCGCGCCGGTGCGATCGCAGTTCCTGCACAACGATCTTCGAAAAAAAAGCCCGGCCTAAGCCGGGCTTTTGCTTGAACGCTCGCCGCCGAATCAGGGCTTGGGCGCGTAACGCAAGGTCACGAACCACTCGCGGCCGGGCTGGTTGTAGTACGACACGGTTTCGTACTCGCGGTCGAACACATTGGCCACCCGCGCCTGCAGGCTCAGCGCATCGGTAAAGGCGTATTCGGCGCGCAGATCCAGGGTGCCGTAGCCGCCGACGCGGACGCTGTTGGCGACATCGTCGTAACGCGAGCCGTAGCCGACCGCGGTGGCGCCGACGCGGAACTTGCCGAAGGCGCGGTCCAGGTCGATGCGGGCGCTGTGCTTGGCGCGGCGCGGCAGGTCGTTGCCGCGGGCGAAGCCGACGCGGTTCTCGGTGTCCAGCCAGCTCGCGCTCGCCGCCAGGGTCCACTCGGCGAAGGTGGTGTCGATACCGATCTCGGCGCCGCGCATGCGCGCGCGTTCGATGTTGTTGGGCAGGTTGATCGCCGAGTCGAAGGTGATCAGCTCATCCACGCGGGTGTCGAAACCGTCGATGCGCGCATTGAAGTTGTCGCCGCGGTAGGCCAGGCCGATTTCCCAGGTCTTGGATTCTTCCGGCTTGAGCTGGGCGTTGCCGAAGAACGGGTAGTACAGCTCGTTGAAGGTCGGCGCCTTGAACGCGGTGCCGTAACCCACGGTGACGCGCCAGTTCTCGGCGAAGTTCAGGCCCCACGCGGCGCCGCCGGTGGTGTGGCCGCCGAACTGCTCGTTGTCGTCGCGGCGCACGCTGGCTTCGAACGACTGGTTGCCGAAGCGGCCCTGGTACTGGACGAAACCGGCCTTGTTGTCGCGTTCGATTTCGTCGTAAGTGGTGTTGCTGTCGACGCGGTCGCGCAGCCAATCGAAGCCGGCGGTCAACACGTGGCCTTCGAAGAGGTTGAAATCGGCCTGCAAGGTCGCGCTATCGCGATCGGTATCGAAGAAGCCGATGCGCTGCTTCGGAGAAATCCCGGCCGGCCCGACGGCCGTGCCCTTGAGGTCGTAGTTCTGCGAGGAGTCCACATTGCGGCCGGCGCTCAGCTGCACATGCACCGCCTCCGACGGACGCCAATCGAGCTTGCCGCCGATCACTTGCTGGACCGTTTCGGAGTAGTTGCCGAAGTCGCCGTCGTAGGAGTTCTGGCCTTCCGCGCGCAGCGCCTGACCTTCGATGCTCCACTGCTCGTTGAACTCGACGCCGCCGCGCAGCGACAGCGCGTGGCTTTCGTAGCCGTCGCGATCGGGCTCGGTGGTGAAGCAGCCGGCGAACACCGGGAAACCGGCGCCGCGGCAAGCGTTGATGCCCTGGGTCTTGCGGAAGCTGTAGTCGGCGCCGAACCAGTTGCCGCCGCTGCGGCCGCCGAAGCCGCTGCCGAACTCGACCGTGCCGTTGCTGCCGCCGCCGGCGTGCACGCGCGGGGCGAAGCCCTGCTGCTCGCGACGGGTGAACACCTGGATCACGCCGCCGATGGCGTCGGCGCCGTACAGGCTCGAACGCGGGCCGCGCACGATTTCGATCCGGTCGATCAGTTCCAGCGGCAGATCCTGCAGCGCGGCCAGACCCGAGGTCGGCGAACCGATGCGGATGCCGTCGACCAGCACCAGCACGTGGTCGGATTCGCTGCCGCGCAGGAACAGCGTGGTCAACTTGCCCTGGCCGCCCTGGTTGGCCAGGGTGATGCCGGCGCGGCCGCGCAGCAGGTCGTTGAGATCGCGCGCCTGGCTGCGCTCGATGTCGGCGCGGTCCAGCACTTCGACCGGGGTCAGCAGATCGTTGACGCTGACCGCGGTGCGGTTGGCGGTGACCACGACCTGATCCAGGTCGGTGGGCGCGCCGGCGGGCGCGGCGACGGCGGTGGCCGGCAGCGCGAGCGCGCAGGCGATGGCGAGGGACAGGTTCAGGCAACGCATGTGGGGACTCCAGCGCACGCGCGATCCAGCGCGCGACGAAAACGGCTAATGGGCGGCGGCGGGGAAGGGACGTGCGGGCAGGCAAGGCAGCGCGCGAAGGCGCTGTAGCCGCCGCAATGCCCTCCGCATCGCAACCTGTGGCGCGTCGAGGCCGGTCTCCGGACTCGCAAGCGGAACGGCGCGGGCCGATTCCCGGGCGCGGCGCCTTCCCGTGACTGAGCACAGTGGCGGTGGCCGCGACCTGACTTGCTTACCGTTGCGGGGGCAGTGCCGGAATGGGCGGGGCGGGTCGGAGTGTCCGACCGGACCTTGGCGCGTCACCGGCTTCCCGTTTCAACCCCGGCGGCTGGGCCGTGGGGTCACCTCGAAGCGGGGCGCAGTGTACGCGATGTGGGGGCGGGGCGCCTGGCGGCCTTCACCCCAACCCACGCCCCGGCCCGAACGCATAGCGTTCGGGCGTTCGGTGTCGCGCGAGCCAATGGCTCGTAAGCGCGACCCCTCACCCCACAAGCGGGAGAGGGGCTTAGAGCGCAGGGGCGAGGGATCGAGCCCTTTTCCCGCTTGCGGCGCCCGAAGGGTGTGCAAGGCTGAGAAGGTGCCCCGAAAGGGCGGATGAGGGCCGGCGGACTCGCAGCGCAGCCCCACTACTTCAATCGTTGCGATCATCGTCGCTGTGCTCGTCGCGCCCATCGTCGTCCGACGGACCATCGCCTTCATCGCCACGATCCTCGTCGTCGCGACCGAACCCGCCACCGAACCCACCCGGCTCATCGAACCGCTCTTCCTGCGCATGCACCGTAGTGCGCACCGGCGCGGCCGCCGGCTTGTTGCGCGGCGCCGGCAACAGCGCGGTGGCGGCGTCGGCGGCCAGGATCAGCTCCTGCCGGCGCTCATCGCTGATCTCCTGCCAGTGGCAGTCCAGCAGCGCGCCTTCGATCGCGTAGAGCAGGTTCAAGGTCGGCTTGAAGCCGGCGCGCTTGACCCGCATGAACGCCTCGACCGTGCCGACCGCGGCGATGTCCTCGTGCGTGCGCAGCCCGACCTGGCGCAGCCAGGCCGCGCTCTTGGGGCCGATGTTGCGCATCTTCGGCGCGCTCATGCCAGCGACTCCACATACACCCGCGCCAGCGCTTCCAGCCCGGCCTGATCGTCGGCGTCGAAACGCGACGGCACCGGGCTGTCCAGATCGAACACGCCGAGCAACTGGCCGTCGCGCAGCAACGGCACCACCACTTCCGAACGCGATGCCGCGTCGCAGGCGATGTGGCCGGGGAACTCGTGCACGTCGGCCACGCGCTGGGTCTGGCGGCTGCTCGCCGCCGCGCCGCACACGCCCTTGTCCAGCGGAATGCGCACGCAGGCCGGCAGGCCCTGGAACGGACCGACCACCAGTTCGCGGCCGTCGTAGAAATAAAAACCGACCCAGTTGAGCTCGGGCAGGGACTGATTGACCAGCGCCGACAGGTTGGCGGCGTTGGCGATGCGGTCGCTCTCACCGTCCAGCAGCGCGCGCGCTTGCTCGACCAATTGGGCGTACTGCTCGGACTTACCGCCCGAAAGTGTGGAGGCTGTAAACATCTTCGGAGTGTAGCAGCGGCGCTCGCCGCGACTACCATGGCCGGTCGGCGGCGCCGAAAAGCGCGAGGTCAGTCACACGCGCCGCCGGTTCCCGCCGCCCTCTCAGCGAATCCTGCCTATGTCCCCGTCTCAACCGCTCCCGCGCGGCCTGTTCGTCACCGGCACCGACACCGGTATCGGCAAATCCATCGCCAGCGCCTGCCTGCTGCACGCCTTGCGCGCCGGCGGCACGCGCGCGGTGGGGATGAAGCCGGTCGCCAGCGGTTGCCAGGCCAGCGATGAGGGCTGGCGCAACGAGGACGCGTTGCTGTTGCAGGCGGCCAGTTCGCCGACGCCGCGCTACCAGGACGTCAATCCCTACGCCTTGCCGCAACCGTTGGCGCCGGAAATCGCCGCGGCCGAAGCCGGCGTGGAGATCTCGCTCGACATCATCGTGCAAGCGCACGCGCGCCTGGCCGCGCTGGCCGAAACGGTGGTGGTCGAAGGCGTCGGCGGTTGGGCCGCGCCGATCAGCGCGGGGCTGGATCAGATCGATCTGGTCCGCGCGCTGCGCTTGCCGGTGGTGTTGGTGGTCGGCTTGCGCCTGGGCGCGATCAATCACGCCCGGCTAAGCGTGCGCGCGATCCAGGCCGACGGCGCCGAGTTGGTCGGTTGGATCGCCAACGGCATCGATCCGCACATGGAGCGCAGCGATGAGAACTTCGAGATTCTGCGCAAGCGTTTGCCGGTGCCGTGCTGGGGGCGTTTGCCGTATGCGGAGCAACCGGATCCGGCGGCGTTGGCGGCCAGAGTCAAGCCTGTTTTCTGAAGGGACGTCTGGCGCTAAGAGCGGCCCGCGCCCTAGCCCTCTCCCGCCAAGCAGGAGAGGGGACTGCCTGACTCCCTCTCCCGCTTGCAGGAGAGGGTTGGGGTGAGGGCAAGGCCGCCGCTCTAGTCCCAACAATAGCCCAAGAAAAAACCCGACAGCTCGCGCTGCCGGGTTCTTAATCGCATCAGACCGCCGGGAGAGAGTCGGCGGGCGGCGAATACTTACTTGGCGGCCGGAGCGGCAGCCTTGGTCGCGGCCTTGGTGGCCTTCTCGACGTTGGCCTGAGTGGCCTTGGCAGCGCTTTCGATCTGCGACTTGGCCAGCTCGGCGATGGCTTCGTTGGCCTTCAAGGTGCGGCCGAACGCTTCCTGACCGGTGCTGACGGCGCGCTCGATGTTCTCGCGAGCGATCTGCACGCCCTTCGGCCACAGGGTCTTGAACGCATCGGCGTCGCGGGCTTCAGCGGCTTCGCCGAAGAAAGCGAAGGTCGCGTTGACGCGGTCTTCGATCGCGGCGATCTGCAGACCGAACACGGCCTCGGCGTTGTCGAGGGCCAGACGGTTGACCTGAGCGGCCGTGTCCGCGAACTGGCGCGTAGCGGCGGCGAACTGTTCGTTGAATTGCTGGTACATGGCTTAGCTCCTGGAGAGGTTCAGACGGAGAACGACTGAATTGTGCGATGCAGCATAGGCGGCCTTTTGTTGCGATGCAACATCGGGCCGACCAGCGGTCGTGAACGGTTCAGAAAACCTGCCTATTCAGCTAGTTGCGGGCGAAGCGGCGCATTGGGCAAAGCGCGGCCGGGGCCGCGTTTGCGCGGCGCGGACGGCCGCTTGGGCCGAGCGTGGCGGCCGGATGTGTCGGAACCAAGGCGGGCGAATGACCGCGCGCCGATTGCGGCCGGCGTGCGCGTTATCGCTGTGCGGCTTTCGCGAAAACGGGCGCGGGCGGGCCAGACGCGGACGCGGCGCCGACGATCGCAACGGCTTCGCTGGAACGGCGCCGGGCGGATCGCCGGTGCCCGGCGCAGCGATCAGCCGCGGTAACGGCAACCCGCGGTGCAGGTCTCGTGCACCACGATCTCGCTCAGCAGCGGCAGCACCGGCTTGAGCTGATCCCAGATCCACACCGCCAGCCGTTCGCTGGTCGGGTTGTCGAGACCTTCGATGTCGTTGAGATAGTGGTGATCGAGCCGGTCGTAGATCGGCTGGAACGCCTTTTTGACGTCGGCGTAGTCCATCACCCAGCCGCTGTGTTCGCCCAACTCGCCGCGCAGGTGCACTTCGATCCGGAACGAATGGCCGTGCAAACGCGCGCACTTGTGGCCTTCGGGCACGTTGGGCAAACGGTGCGCGGCTTCCAGGGTGAAGATCTTGAAGATGTCGACGGAGGTCATGGCGGCGGCCGATGGAGCGATGCGGGCGCTGGCCGGCGGACGGTCGGCGCGTGGGAGCGGAGACGTTGCCTGCGGCCAGGGCGCGCGAAGCGAGCGTGCGACGAAGGCCGGATACGAAAAAGCCCGCTGCGCTGGCGGGCCCGGTGGTGCTGCGCTGATGCGAATGGTGGCTATGGGTGGACTCGAACCACCGACCCCAGCATTATGAGTGCTGTGCTCTAACCGGCTGAGCTACATAGCCACGGGGAACCGCGAATTCTTCATGTCGCGGGCCCGCTTGTCAATCCTTCCGGTCCGCTTTGCCCGACTTGTCGTCTGCGCCACCCCGTGGCAGAGTCGGAGACAGTGAATTTGGAGTCCGCATCGTGATCGATCCGGACGGCTATAGGCCCAATGTAGGCATCGTCCTGATGCACCCGGATGGGCGCCTGTTCTGGGCGCGCCGCGTGCATCGCGACGGCTGGCAGTTCCCGCAAGGCGGGATGAACACCGATGAGACGCCGCTCGAGGCGATGTACCGCGAGCTGCGCGAGGAAACCGGCCTGCTGCCGCAGCATGTCGAGGTGTTGGGCGCGACCCCGGGTTGGTTGCGCTACCGCTTGCCGCCGCGGGCGGTGCGCCGCAACGACCGTCTGGTCTGCATCGGCCAGAAACAAGTGTGGTTCCTGCTGCGGCTGACCGGGCAGGAGTCCGATCTGCGCCTGGACCTGACCGACAAGCCTGAGTTCGATCACTGGCGCTGGGTCGATTTCTGGTACCCGGTCGAGCACGTGGTGATCTTCAAGCGCGGCGTCTACGCCAGCGCGCTGCGCCATCTGGCGCCGTTCGCCCGACACGTAGCCGGCTCGCAGGCGGTGCCCACGCCTGGCCCGGACACCCGCCAGCGCGACCCGCAACTGGCCGCGCACGCCCATCAGCGGCCGCGCGCACGCTCATGCGGGCCGGGCGGCCCCGTCCGCGGCGGCGGCTCCGAGTCCGGCGGCTGAGGCGGGGCAGGCGGGGGGCGTTCAGGCTCCCGGCAGCTATTCGCTCCCGGTTAATTGACAATCATTCGCATCCGTGGCGGAATGGGTTCCGCAGCCAGCCGGCTGCATGCCCGAAGACCCGCACCGTGTACGTCTGCATCTGCAACGGAGTCACCGACCGCGATATCCGCCAGGCCGCCGAGGCCGGTTGCCGCAGCGTGCCCGAGCTGACCATGCGTACCGGCGCCGGCGCCAATTGCGGCAGTTGCCTGGAGTTGGCCGGCTCGCTGCTGGATCAGGCCCGCAACGTGCGCGATCTGCCGTTGGCGGTGATGCAGCAAGCCGCCTGACCCGGCCCGCGGCAGCTTGCCGCGCTACCCGTCGATTCCGCCGAACCGCCCGTCTCCGGGCGGTTTTCGCATGCGCGGCCCGCGCGCGGCGATGGCAACGATTCTCGACCTCCGTTGCGCACGATTCGCGTTTCGTCATAGCTTTTTCGAAAGGGCTACAGTGCCGGCCATTGCAACGTCGGAGCCCGGCCATGAAAGGCGACCCCAAGGTCATCGAATACCTCAACAAGGCGCTCTTCAATGAGCTGACCGCGATCAACCAGTACTTCCTGCACGCCAAGATGCTGAAGAACTGGGGCCTGAAGGAACTGGCCGAGCACGAGTACCACGAGTCGATCGACGAGATGAAGCACGCCGACAAGCTGTCGGACCGCATCCTGTTCCTCGACGGCTTGCCGAACTTCCAGGCCTTGGGCAAATTGCGCATCGGCGAAAACCCGCGCGAGTTGCTGGCCTGCGATCTGGCGCTGGAGCTGGAAGCCATTCCGCTGCTGCGCGAAGCGATCAAGTACTGCGAAACCGTCAGCGACTACGTCAGCCGCAAGTTGTTCGCCGACATCCTCGATTCGGAAGAGGAGCACGTGGACTGGATCGAAACCCAGCTCGCGTTGATCGATCGCCTGGGCGAGCAGAACTATCTGCTGACCAAGATCGAAGGCGAATAAGCCGGTCGCATCGGAACGAAAGCGCGCGGGCCGATCGCCCGCGGCTTGCGTGAGGTTTCAACGGTTCAGCCAGCCAGCGACGTCGATACGAAGCCAGCCCGCCAAGACCCGCGAAACGCGCAAGGAAAAAAGCCGCAGGCGATGAGCCGGCGGCTTTTTTTGTTGGGCGATCGCAGGGCGGCATTGGGTAGCCATGGTCGGGCGTTGGCCGCGTCGCCCATCGTGGTTTGCGTCGTGAGCGAGGTGGCGTGGTCGTACAGGTAGCCCAGATCGATCCGAAGCCCCCTGTAGGAGCGGCGCAAGCCGCGACCGCGAACTTGCCGTTCGCCGCGCAGCCCCGGGGCTGCGGGCACGCGCCCCGAATCAGCCCGAGGCCGAGGCCTGCACCTTCGGCTTGCGCCGGAACAACTTGCGCCAGATCCACCACAACGCCGCCGCGATCAACACGCTGATCGCGATCACCACGCCCAAGGTGACCCACGGATAGGCGAACACCAATGCCAGCAGCCCGACCACCGCGGTGTCCTCGGCCACCGACGCGGTCCAGTTGGTGACCGGCTCGGGCGAGGTGTTGAGCAGCGCGCGCGTGCCCGACTTCAATACATGACTGGTCAGCGCGACGCCGGCACCGGCGGCGAGCGCGCCGGCGCCGAGTTGGCCGTCGGGCGACATGGTCGCGGCCGCAAGAAACGCGCCGACCGGCACCCGCAGCAGGGTATGCAGCAAGTCCCAGCCCGAATCCACGCCGGGAATCTTGTCGGCGAAGAACTCGCCCACGGTCAGCAGGCCGCACACGCCCAGCACCCACGGCGACTGGGTCGCCTGCAGCGCTTGCGGCAGCTCCAGCCAGCCCAGCATGCCGGCCAGGCCGACCCCGAATACGGTCAGATAGACCCGCACCCCCGACAACCAGGCCAGAACTACGCCAACTGCGAACAGGTGCGCATCGGACATCGTGGCGTTCCCGTTAAGATTTAGGGTTGAGTATAGGTAAAGCCGGCGGTGTGAGCCGTCGTCGTTCGTATGACCAAGACCCCGCCGCCGCGTTTCGTCATCGTCCAGCAGCAGCCGGACAAGCGCCCTTATATCTGGTCGGCCGTGGCCGCGGCGTGGGTAGCCTCGCTGCTGGCGGCCTGGTTCTGGTCGCAGTCGCTGGCCGCGCCCAAGCTGCCGCGGCTGACCGCCGAGCTGGAGGCCACCCAGCGCGAGCTGAAACTGCGCCAGCAGCAGCTCGACCGCCTGTCCCAACGCGAATCCACCCTGCAACGCTCCGACCAGATCAGCCGCAGCGCCAACAAGCAGGTGCAGGCGGCCCTGGCCGAGCGCGAGGACGAAATCTCCGATCTGCGCGCGGACGTAGCCTTCTACGAACGCCTGGTCGGCGCCACCGCGCCGGCCAAGGGTCTGAACGTGCACTCGGTGGAGTTCAAGCCCGAGGCCGGCGGCACCTGGCGTTATCAGATCTACCTGACTCAGAATCTCAATCGCGGCGCGGTCAGCAGCGGGGGGCTGCAGTTCCAGGTCGAGGGGGTTCGCGGCGGCAAGCTGGCCGCGATCAGTTGGAACGAGTTGCATCAGAAGTCCCAGGCGCCCGCCCAGGACTATTCCTTCCGCTACTTCCAAGAGCTAGTCGGCAGCGTGATGTTGCCGGACGGTTTCACCCCGCAACGGGTGCGCGTGTCCTTGCGCGGGGCCACCGGCTCGATCGATCAGCAGTTCGCCTGGAAGAGCGGCGTCACCGTAACCGGGGAAACCTAAAGCGATGTTCAAGACCAACAGCAAACCGACCCAGATCCGCGAAGGCCAGGTCGACACCATGATCGGCCCGCAGGTGGTGATCCGCGGCGACCTGCACTTCAGCGGCGGGCTGTATATCGAAGGCCGGGTGATCGGCAAGCTGGTGGCCCAGGACGGTCAGCCGGCCAGCCTGACCCTGGCCGAGAACGGCAGCATCGAGGGCGAGGTGCGCGCGCCGGTGGTGGTCATCAACGGCGAGCTCAACGGCGATGTCTACGCCAGCGAGCGGATCGAACTCGCCGCCAAGGCCCGGGTTCAAGGTAATGTGCACTACAAGGTGGTCGAGATGACGGCCGGGTCGATGCTCACCGGACGCCTGATCCACGCCGAATCGCCGGCGGCGGCGTTGCCGGCGCCTGAAGCGCTGATTACCGCGGACGCCCGGGTGGATTGAGCGGCGCCGCCGGAGCCCATAGACGGAGCGGATGAGCGACCAAACCTCACAGCCCGCGCCGTCTTCCTCCGGCACCCCGGCCGAACGCGCGGACGCGGATCGGCCGGCCCACGGCCCGGACGGCCGCGACTCGCCCGCGCCAGCCGCCTCCGCGCACCGCTGGCGCCTGCCCGCTGCGGTATTGCTGGCCGCGGCCCTGGGCTTCGGCGCCTGGGGTGTGTGGCGTTCGGCGACCGAATCGGATGAACCGGCGCCGCCGGTCGCGGCCGGGACCGCCGCGGCGACCCCGCGCCAGCTGCAGGCCGAACTCGAACAACTGCGCCAGCGCGTGGCCACCCTGGGCCGCTCCGATGCGATCAGCCGCCAGGCCAACCGCGATCTGCAAAGCGCCCTGGCCGAACGCGATGAGGAAATCGCCGGCCTGCGCGCCGATGTCGCCTTCTACGAGCGCCTGGTCGGCGCCACCGGCCAGCGCCGCGGCCTGACCGTGCACACCCTGAAGATGCAGGCCCAGGACGGCGCGCCGTCGGCCTGGCACTTCACCACCACCCTGACCCAGAACCTCAACCGCGGCGCGGTCAGCGCCGGCCGGCTGACCCTGGCGGTGGAGGGCACCCGCGCCGGCAAGCTGGAAAAACTCGGCTGGACCGACCTGCGCCAGCAGCCGCAGGCGCCGGGCACGCCGTACTCGTTCAAGTACTTCGAGCAGGTCGAAGGCGACGTGTTCCTGCCCGCCGGCCTGACCCCGGTGCGGGTGACGGTGCGGCTGACCCCGCAATCGGGCGCGGCGGTCGAGCAGTCCTTCAGCTGGGCCGAGGCCACCCGCGACGCCGCGGTGCCGGCCGAGCCCGCGGCCGGCGGCCGCTGAGCGCGGTTTGCCGATGCGGGCGAACCGGCGCCGCGCCGGCCCGCATCGCACCAGCCGATCGCAGTGTTCGCCTGGCGCGCTTGAATGCGCGCGCGCTGGCCTTATCCTTTCGGCATGGAAATCACCACGCTTAATGCCGCGCCGGACTATCAGTCGCTGGAACGGCCGTTGCAGTTCACCTCGTCGGCCGCCAGCAAAGTGCGCGAGTTGATCGCCGAGGAAGGCAACGATGCGCTCAAGCTGCGCGTTTACATCCAGGGCGGCGGCTGTTCGGGCTTCCAGTACGGTTTCGAATTCGACGAGCAGCAGGGCGAGGACGATCTGGCGGTGCAGACCGACGGCGTGACCCTGCTGGTCGATCCGCTCAGCCTGCAGTACCTGATGGGCGCGGAAGTGGATTACACCGAAAGCCTGCACGGCTCGCAGTTCGTGATCCGCAACCCTAACGCCAAGACCACCTGCGGCTGCGGCTCCTCGTTCGGCGTGTGACTACCGCCGAAGCGGCCCTCGCGAACGCCCGTCCCTTCGCCTTCGTCGAGGCCGACGCGGCGTGGCAAGCGGCGCTGGACCGCGCCGATCATCTGCGCGACCAGTCCGAGGCTTTATCCGAACTGTGGCCGCGCGCGCGGGTGATCGTGCTCGACAGCGCGGGCAATGCCCTGGCCGAGGACAACGGCGATCTGTGCGCGCCGCTCGGTGTGGAGATCAGCCAGGGCCCGGGCGGAGTCGGCGCTTCGATCTTTCTCGGTCTGGCCGCGGACGGCCAGGCCTGGTTCGCGATCGACGCCGAACTGGTCGCCTTCGACGCCCCGCGCCGGGTCGATCTGCGCAGCGCCGCCAGCCAGTGGCCGTTGCTGCAGGCCAGCGTGTTCGCCCAGGCGCGCGCGCTGCAGCACTGGCGCAGCCGCCACCGCTACTGCGGCGTATGCGGCGGCGAGATCGGCTTCGCCCGCGCCGGTTGGACCGGCCGCTGCGGGCAATGCGGGATCGAACACTACCCGCGCACCGATCCGGCGGTGATCGTCGCGGTCAGCGACGGCGAACGGCTGTTGCTCGGCCGTCAGGCCGGGTGGCCGGCGCGGCGTTACTCGGTGATCGCCGGTTTCGTCGAGCCGGGCGAGTCGCTGGAGCAGACCGTCGCCCGCGAAGTGCTGGAAGAAACCGGCGTGCGGGTGCGCAGTTGCCGTTATCTGGGTTCGCAGCCGTGGCCGTTTCCGAGCGCGTTGATGCTCGGTTTCGCCGCCGAGGCCGAACCCGACCAACCCAAGACCGGCGACGAACTCGAAGACGCGCGCTGGTTCACCCTGGATGAGATCCACGCCGCCTGCGAGCGCGGCGAACGCGGCGCCGACGACGGCGGCCTGTTGCTGTCGCCGAGCATCTCGATCTCGCGTTGGCTGATCGATCACTGGCGCGTGGCCGCGCAGGCGCGCGCGCGGCGTTGATTTAGCCAAGGGCGCGAGGGGCGCGCGATACGCGGCCGATCCTGGCCGGACGAATCGTTTTCGCCGCGGACGCGCGGCTTCCGCGTTGGCCGCGGCTTGCGCGAGCCTGTCCACGCCGTGCGAGCCCGCGCGGACGCACAAGCGACGGACGTCGCCTTGGCGTCGCCGCGCCGCGACCGCGCCTGCACCCGGTCGCGCTAGAATCGGCCCAGCTCGCGCTTTTTTCTCCGTCTCGCCAGGAGCGTCGTCCCGATGTCCGTCACGCTGATCGCCGCCGTCGTCGCACTGGTGCTGGGCCATCTCGCGCAATCCTTGGCCGCCTCGGTACGTCACTACGGCTGGTACGGCGATTGGCTGCGCTGGATCGACAGCCGCTTTCCCGAAGGCAGCTTCTGGCGCGGGCGCTGGGGTCTGCTGATCGCGTTGGTGCCGCCGCTGCTGGCGGTCGGCCTGTTCCAACTGGCGCTGGCCGAGCCGCTGATCGGGCTGGGCGGGCTGGTGTTCGCCATTTTCATCCTGTTCTACGCCTGGGGGCCGCGTGATCTGGACCTGGACGTGGAAGCGCTGGCGTCCGCGCCCGACGCCGCATCGCGGCGCGAGGCCGCGGCGCGGCTGTGGCCGGAAGGCGCCACGCCGTCGCTGGACGGCGGCTCGCTGGTCGAAGCGGTGTTCCGCAGCGCCTTGCGGCGCTGGTTCGGGGTGCTGTTCTGGTTTTTGCTGCTCGGCCCGATCGGCGCGTTGGGTTACCGCCTGGTCGCGCTGGCCGCCGAAGGCGAGGCGTCCAAGCAGCTGTCCGGCGAAACCCTGGCCGGCGCGCGCACCTTGCTGGCGCTGCTGGATTGGCCGGTCTCGCAGTTGTTGACCCTGGCGCTGGCGCTGGTCGGCAATTTCGACACCGTGCTCGGCGCCTGGCGCGAGGCCGGCGGCGCGCGCTTCACCCTGGAAAACCGCTTCCTCGGCGCGGTCGCCCGTGCCAGCGTCAAGTGCGAGCTGGCCGAAGAGGCCGCCGACTACCTCAACGAATCCGGCGTCGCCGCCCCGGGCCTGCCCGGCCAGGGCGTGGCGGTGGTCGGCGGCGAGGTGCCGGAGCTGCGCGATGCGATGAGCCTGGTCTGGCGCAGCCTGCTGGTGTGGCTGGCGGTGCTGGCGCTGTTCGTGATCGCCGGCTTCGTGGCCTGAATCCCGGCCCCGCCGAACGCGCGCACGGTTCGGTATGAACTGTGCCGCGCGTCGCCCGAATCGGACCGCCTAAGCGAAAACCCAACGCCGCCGCACGGTTGGGGTAGGGGGGAGCGTCGGGGCTGCGTTTGAACGCATAGGGTTGCAGCGAAGCTGCGAGCCGCGCGGTCGAAGGTTTCTGGCCACCCCGGGAATCTCGACGGTCCTGCCGAGGGGGCTGGACAGTTTCGCGCGCCGCCGCATTCACGGCCCTGTCCGCGCATCGGAACGTGCGGTCGCTACCACAGCAGCCAGACAGCGGCAGCGAAGATGCAGCGCTTTACCCGCGCACGAGAGTCCGGCGTCCAAGATCGGGCCTCGTGTGCGGAGTAAACGTCGCCTCGTCGCCGCTAGCCTCATCACGCCAGCGGAGGATTCGGATTTGGTGAATCGCTTCACGTCACAGCTCCTGGTCGGTCTGAGTCAGGCCGATCCGAGCCCCAAGGGTTTTACGCCCGGCGTTACCGCGCAGGGCGGCCTGGGTTTCGTTCACCCGCCCGTTGCGGCTGGGCTAGTATCGAAGCAAGTAACCGGGGCATGGGCGAAGGTGGACGTGGGCCAGGATTCCACAGCGGCTAATCAGCCCGCGACGACGCGGCAGGGCGGCGACGATCACTTCGTCGGTTTTCTGCGCGAACATCGCGAGCCGTTGATCGCGTTTCTACGCAAGTCCGCCGCCTCGCACGAGGACGCGCAGGACATCGCCCAGGAAACGATGATGCGCATGCTGCGTTATCGCGACCAGCCGGCCGATGCGCTGAAGATCCTGATGTACCGCATCGCGATCAATGCGCTCAACGATCGCGGTCGGCGCCAGAAAACCCGTCACGCGCCCGAGCATGTGAGTCTGGACGAGGACTATCACGCGCTGCCGTCGCAAGAACCCAGCCACGATCAACGCGTGGCGACCGAGCAGGAGTTGGCGCTGGTGCGCGCGGCGATCATGCAATTGCCGATGCGCAGTCGGCAGATCTACCTGCTCAACCGCATCAACGGAATGAGTTACACGCAGATCGCACGTCACTGCGGTATTTCTGTAAAGGCGGTGGAGAAGAATATAGGCCGGGCGCTCGCGCTGTTGCGCGCGCGTATGAAGGAAAGCGGCTACGAGAGCTTGCAAGAACCATGACTACGATAAAACCCACATCGACCACAGCGACAGGCGATCCCGGCGACGGCCGCGCGGAAGCGTGGGTGGCGTTGCTCGATTCGCCCGAATGCACGCCGCAGGACCGCGCCGAGTTCGATCGCTGGCTCGACGCGGCGCCTTCGAACGTGCTGGCCTACGTCGAGGCCGAGCGCGCGCACCAAGCCGCCGCGCAGTTGTCGGGCGATGAAATGCTGCAAGCCGCCGCGCGCATCGCCTGGCGTTCGACCGGACGCGAAAGCGCGCGTTCGCGCTGGTGGATCCCGGCGGCGACCGCGGCTTCGTTGTTGGTCGCCACCGTGGTCGGCGTCAACTGGCTGCGCACGCCGGTACCGGCCGCCGAAGCGCATTACCTCACCGCGGTCGGCGAGCAGCGCACGCTGCGTCTGGCCGACGGCACCGAAGTGTTGCTGGACACCGATTCGGCGATCGTCGCGCGTTTCGATCAGGACCGTCGTCAGGTCGAGGTCGACCGCGGCCGCGTCCAGTTCAAGGTCGCCGCCGACGCGCGGCGTCCGTTCTCGGTCAAGGCCGGCACCGGCCTGATCCGCGACATCGGCACCACCTTCCAGGTACGCAAGGACGACAGCGCGGTCAACGTCGGTTTGATCGAAGGCGAGGTGATCGTCTCCAACGGCATCGCCCAGGCCGGCAGCACCCTGCAGCCGGGCCAGCAGATCAGCTACGACCACAGCGGCCGGATGAGCCCGCCCGAGCCGCTGGACCTGAGCGTGGCGCAGTCGTGGCCGGCCGGCGATCTGGTGTTCAAGAACCGGCGCCTGGACGCGCTGCTGATCGAAATGAACCGCTATTCGGCGACCAAGCTGCGCCTGGCCGATCCGGCGCTGGGCAAGATCACCGTCAGCGGCGTGTTCCACATCGGCGATCAGGCCGCGCTGCTGGAAGCCCTGGAGCAGGGCTGGTCGCTGAAGGCCGAACAGCGGGCCGAGGGCGACATCGTTTTGCATCGCAAGGCCGGCTGAGCCCCCCGCATGGCGTAGCGATGCTATGGTTGGGCCACGCCAACACACAGGGGGCGTACAGGTTCAGCTGTAGTCCGATCGATGCGGTTGGTGGATGGCCAAGATTTCTCATGCGTTCATCGTTTCCGTCGCGCTGACGTTCTCGTCCGTTGCCGGGGCTTTACCGGCCGCTCAGGGCGACATTCCAGCCGATGGCTACAACATTCCGCCCGGCGCGTTGGACGACGCGCTGAACGCGTTCGCGACCCGTAATCGTTTGCAGCTGATCTATTCGCCGGCCCTGGTGGCCCGGCGGCGCACCGCCGGCCTGAACGGCGTCACCGGCATACGCGAGGGTTTGGCCCAGTTGCTCGACGGCACCGGCCTCACCGCGGTAGCTGTAAAAGCCAATGTCTACTTGCTGCAGCCGGCTCCGCGGCCGCGGCCGAAACCGGCCGCGCCGGTCGCGATCAAGCCGGCCGCGCCCAAGCAGCCGACCACCACCGAGCTCGATACGATCCACGTCACCGGCACCCGGATCGGCCGCGCCGCGTTCGAAACCTCGCTGCCGCTGACCCTGATCACCCAGGAACAGATCCGCGCCAGCGGCCATCAGACCTTGTTCGATCTGCTGCGGCTGATGCCGGGCATGACCGGCCACCATCCGCGCAACGTCGCCACCGAAGGCGGCGCCAGTCAGGTGCCGTCGGCGGCGGCCGCTTCGGCCAGCCTGTACTCGTTGGGGCCGCGCGCGACCTTGTTCCTGGTCGACGGCCGGCGCATGGCCAATTACGGCCTGGTCTCCACCGACATGGGCGCGCTGACCGATCTCAACGGCATTCCGTTGAGCATGGTCGATCACATCGAAATCGCTCACGGCGGCGCCTCGGCGATTTACGGCGCCGACGCGATGGCCGGCGTGGTCAACATCATTCTCAAGAAGGACTACCGCGGCGCCGAAGTCGGCGGCAGTTTCGGCGTCTCGCAACGCGGCGACGCCGAACAGCAACGCCAGTTCGCCAGCTTCGGCGAGCAGACGCCCGGCGGCGGCAACATCTTCGTCAGCGTCGATCACTTCACCCGCAATCCGCTGATCGGCAGTCAGCGCGAATGGAGCACGGTGGATCAGCGCCGTTACGGCTTGCTCGACCGACGCATCCTGTCGGGTTTCGAGGATTTCGATGCCGGCGGAATTCGCGCAGTCAATGGCTGCAAGAGCCGCGACGCCACGCCCACCGGCATCGATTGCAGCCTGGATATTCCGCGCTACGTCAGTTTGCAGCCGGGCATCACCAGCAACGCTTTCTACACCCACTTCCGTCAACCGCTCGGCGAAAACACCGAGTTCTACGCCGACCTGCGCGCCACCCGGGTCAGCCTGGAAATGCAGAATGCGCCGTTCTACGCCTCGATCAATCTGCCCGAGGACCACCCCGACGCGTACAAGCCCAAGCCGTATCTGGATTTGAACTACTGGTTTTCCGAAGTCGGCCCGGTGCGCAACCGCACCACCACCAGCACCCGCGATTTCACCGCCGGTCTGAAGGGCTATCGGGACAAGTGGGAGTGGGACGTCAGCCTGTCGCGCCGGCGCAACAAGGTGGTCAACCGCATCGACGGCTTGATCAGCGTGCCCGCCGTCGATGAGGCGGTGCAGACCAAGACCTTCCACTTCGCCAAGACCGAAGAAAACACCCCCGAGGTGATCGAGGAAATTTCGCCGCAGGTCACCATGGGCGGCGAAATGGTGCTCGATACGGTCGCCGCCAGCCTGGAAGGCCCGTTGTTCGCCTTGCCGGCCGGCGACGTGCAGGTCGCGGTCGGCGCCGAAGCGCGGCGCGAACGCTTGAGCAACCGCCCCGACCAATCGTTGGTGCGCGGCGACGTGGCCTTGGCGCAGGAACTGGACGAACGCGAGGCCACCCGCAACACCGCGGCGATCTACGGCGAGGTCAACTTGCCCTTGCACGAAAAGTTGTGGATCGACGCCGCGTGGCGCCTGGACCGCAACAGCGGTTACGGCAACCAGGCCTCGCCGATGTTCGGGGTGCGCTGGCAGCCGTGGCAGTCGCTGATCCTGCGCGCTTCGGTGGGCGAGGGCTATCGCGCGCCGACCTTGGCCGAACTGCGCCGCCCGCTGGTGATCGGTACCGAGGGCCTGGTGCCCAACGGCGAGGCCACCGCGCCGTGTCTGATCGACCTGGGCAATGCGTGCCTGGTCGACCAGCACGCCACGGTCAATCCCGATCTGCGCCCGGAAACCTCGACCAGCCGCAGCATCGGCCTGAGCTGGACGCCGAGCGAAGCCTTCACCGCCAGCGTCAACCGTTATCGCATCCGCCGCCGCAACGAAATCCTGGCGATCAGCGCGATCGCGCGGCCGGAGTTGTATCCCGAAGCGATGGTGCGCGACTCCGATGGCTACCTGACCGGCGTCAACACCTACCTGGACAATATCGGCAGCACCGAGGTGCGCGGCTGGGAGTTCGAAACCGAATACCGCTTGCGCGCCGGACGCTGGGGCAATTTCACTTTCCGCCTCAACGGCCACTACATGGACAGCCTGTTGCGGCGCGGCCATCCTGCCGAGATCGAGCGCGATTACGCCGGCTTCGGCACCCCCGACCGGACCGTGCTGGGCAGCGTGCGCTGGACCTACCGCGATTGGATCGCCACCGCCAACGTGCGGTACATGGGCCCGGCCACGGTGGGGATCGACACGCCCGGACAAACCTGTCCGACGATTCGCGGCGTGCCCGGCCGCTGCCGCACGCCCAGCGCGACCTTGCTCGGCGTCGACCTGGCTTACGGCGGTTTCGACAAATGGCTGATCGGGCTCAACGTCAGCAACCTCAACGACCGCAAGCCGGTCAACTACGACTACAACAACGGCGGCTACAGCATCGTCGACGACGATCCGGTCGGGCGTTATTACTTGATCAGCGCGATGTACCGGTTCTGACCGGCGGCCGGTTTCAACCCGGCGCCAGCCACGAGAACGGCGGCCACGGCAGATTGCGCAAGACCCAGAACGCGGCCAGCAGGCCGATCCAGAAGCGACCGTTGGCGAGCGTGGCGACCGCGCGCCTGGGCAGCGGCAAGCGATAACCCAGCGCGTGCAGCAGCAACAGCGGCAGGGTCAGGATCAACCACGGCAGCAGCGGATTCATCGCCAGCATCTGCGCCCAATCGCCGTGCGCCAGCGCGTGCGCCGCGCGGGTCATGCCGCAGCCGGGGCAGTACAAACCGGTGAGGTGATAGAACACGCAGCCCGGCAGCGGGCTGTCGGCCGAGTTCGGATCGATCCGCCGCAGCGTCCACACCCCGGCCGCCGCCACGGCGCTGGCCGCGGTGGCGACGATGGCGAGTTGGGCATGGCGCGAGCGGACGTTCACTGGATCGTTCTCAGCCGCGCAGCGCGTCTTGCAACTGATCGATGACGGCTTGCGGAACCAGCGTGGAGGCGTCGATGAAGGCTCTGACCAGGTTGCCGATCAAGCTGAGCCCGACCAACGCGGTGCCGACCCAGCACCAGACCTTCGCCGTCTCCGACGCGCGCCGCGCGCCGTCCTCATCGCCCGCGGCCCACAGGCCGTCGACCTTGCCGCCGTACACGATCGCCACGATCCCCGGCACCGAGCCAATCAGGCAGCACAAGCACGCGCCGAGCACGGTCAGGGTGATCGACCAGGGCAGGTAGTTCGAATACGGCGAGGCGGCGCGGGCAGGCTGGTTCATGACGGTCCTTGTGTCTGGGTGGGGCGGGGGACAGGGAACTGTGGGTATCCCGGCTCTTGGTTATCCGGCGGCTACCTGTTGCTTCGCTCGATTCCGTCTTCCCGATTCCCGGCGGCCGCCTACAGCGGCCGCATCCATCCTAGCAGCGACCCACTACCGCGGCGCGATCAGGCTTTGTCGCCGCGCAAGGCCCGCACCTGCGCTTCCAGCGATTCCGCGCTGGCCTGGTGCGGGTCGACCGGCGCCTGCGCGATCACCTCGACCTCGGCGCGGAACCGTCGCGGCACCCGCATCCGCCGCAGCCGCGAATCGCGCTTGCTCCACATGCTGCTCCACATCCCGCGCAGCGCCATCGGGATCACCGGCACCGGGTTCTTTTCCAGCACGCGCTCGACCCCGGACTTGAACGGCGCGATCTCGCCGTCCTTGGTCAGCGCGCCCTCGGGGAAGATGCCGACCAATTGGCCGTCGGCCAGCGCCGCATCGATTTCCTCGAACGCGCGCCGCATCACTTCCGGGTCTTCCTTGGCGCCGGCGATCGGAATCGCCTTGGCGGTGCGGAAGATCCAGCTCATCACCGGGATGTTGAAGATCTTGTAATACATCACAAAGCGCACCGGCCGCGGAATGCTGGCGCTGAGGATCAACGCGTCCATGTAGCTGACGTGGTTGCATACCACCAGGCCCGGGCCTTCGTCGGGAATCCGCTCGGTGCCGGTCACCCGCAGCCGATACAGGCCGCGCACCAGCACCCAGCTGAGAAAGCGCATCAGGAACTCGGGCACCAGGGTGAAGATGTAGATCGCCACCAGCGCATTGGCGATGGCCAGGGCCAGAAACACCTGCGGAATCGTCCAGTGGAAGAACCGCTGCACCACCACGCCCAGCACCGCCGCCAGCACGATGAAGGCCGCGTTCTGGATGTTCATGCCCGCGATCACCCGCGACAGCTCGTTCTTCGGCGAGCGGTTCTGGATCAGCGCGAACAGCGGCACCACGAAGAAACCGGCGAACACGCCGATGCCGACCAGATCGATCATGATCCGCCACGAGCCCGCGCCATGAACGAAATCGCCCACGCTCAGGCCGTGCGCGACCGCCGCGCCGGGGCGGGCGAAGTACAGATCGATCATGAAGGCGCTGATGCCGAACGCGCCCAGCGGCACCAGGCCGATTTCGACCGTGCGCGCCGAGAGCTTTTCGCACAGCACCGAACCCACGCCGGTGCCGATGGAGAACAGCGCCAGGGCGAAGATGTACAGCGTCTCGTTGCCGCCGAGGTTGGTCGAGGCATACCCCGGCAACTGCGCGGTCAGCACCGTGCCGACGAACCAGAACCACGACACGCCCAACACCGAATTGCGCACCGCCGGCTGGCGGCGGGTCATGCGCATGATCTTCACCGACTCGGGAATCGGGTTCCATTGGATCTTCAGGTCCGGCTCGCCAGCGTCGGTGCGCGGAATCATCCGGCTGACCAGATTGCCGGTGATCGCCAGCGCGACGATCGCGCTGGCCGCGACCACCGGGCCGTGGGTGCCGGCCAGCTTGAAGATCAAGCCGCCGAAGATCATGCCGGTGAGGATCGAGATCGAGGTGCCCATCTCGACCAGACCGTTGCCGCCGGTGAGTTCTTCGGGCTTGAGCACCGAGGGCAGGATCGAATATTTGACCGGCCCGAACAGGGTCGACTGCAGGCCGGTGCCGAACAACGCGATCAGCAGCACGGTCATGCTCTGGGTCAAAAAGCCGATCGCCGCCACGCTCATGATCACGATCTCCATCGTGGTCGTGATCCGGATCAGCTTGTGCTTCTCAAGTTTTTCGGCGATCTGCCCGGCGGTGGCCGAGAACAGGAAGTAGGGCAGGATGAACAAGGCCGGCGCGAGGTTGGTGTAGAGCGTGCGCTGCGCATCGTCCACGCCCAGGTAGAACAGCAGGCCGATGATCGCCTGGCGATAGACGTTGTCGTTGAAGGCGCCGAAGGCCTGGGTCAGGAAGAACGGCAGGAAGCGCCGTTGGGTGAGCAACGCGAACTGGTTGTGCGCCATGCCGTCCTGCTTGTCGGTTCTGGTCCGCGCCTGGATGCGCGGCTCGGGCGAAGGATTCGCGTGGGGAGCCTAACAAAACGCGGCTGGCGCGGTGTAGCCGGGCGGGCCGGGTAGCGTAAAACTAGCCCGGCGATGGTGCGAGCTTAGACCTGAGGCCGCGCACCGCCATGCCTGGGCAGGGGCGGGCTCAACGCCCGGTCGCGTCCTGCCAATCGGCCGGCTTCTCCCGCGCCGCCCGGCTCCATTCCGGCTCCTGCCGCCAGCGCCGGGTGGTGCGCTGGAAAAACTGGCTGTTGGGCACCTGCAGCACCGTGTCGTCGCCGTTGGCGTGGGTTTCCTGCAGGGTGGTGTAGACGAAGTTGATGTCGATCACCCGCCCGCGCAGCCCCGGCTTGTCGCCGCCTTCCAGCACTTCGATGTAGTCGTACAGCCGGAACGGCCGGGTGGTCAGGATCAGCAGCGCGCAGAAAATATTCGACAGCACGCTCCACGCGGCGAAGAACGCCACCGCGCCGACTGCGACGAACCCGGTCAAGGTGGTCCACACCACCGACCCCGGAATCCCTAAGCGGTTGAGCAACAGCAACAGCGCGGTGATGTAGATCACCGTGCTCAGCACCCGGCGCACGCCGATGGCGAACGCCGGGGCCAGGTCGTAACGCGTGGACAGGCGTTTGAGCAACTGCCGCAGCAGCGTCGTCAGCAGCCACGCCGCCACCAGGATGGCCAAGGCCTCGCCGAGCTTCGCGGCGATGTAAGCGGCTTGGGCGATGGTCGGCGACATGCGGGGCGGCTCTCGGACGGCGGGCGGGGCCGCTCAGTGTACGAACAGGCGGGTTAGCGCGCCGTACAAAAAGGGGCGGCTGCCGCCGGGCCGGCGCGATCGCTCACTTCGCCGCGTCGCGGCCGGGTTCGGTCGCGGGGCGATACAACGCGGCGATCTGCGGAATGAAACGCTCCGGATTGGCTCCGACCAGATTGGTCAGCACGACCACCGCCAGGCGCTCATCCGGATACACCACGAACGCGGCGCGCGCGCCGCCGATACCGGCCACCTGCCGCTGCGGCGCGCTCGCCAACACCGGCCAGCCCGCGCCCCAGCTGCCGTCTGCGCCGCTGTTCAATTTCTCCGCGGTCCACATCTGGCGAACGCCATCGGCGCCGAGCAACTTGCCGTCAGACAGCGCGAGGATCCAGGCGGCGAGTTCGTTCGCGGTGGTTTGAATGCCGCCGCCGGCCCACAGCCCTTGCGGCATGTCGTAGAACCAATGCGACAAACGTTCGGCATCGCCCGCCGCGTCGGTCTTGCGCGGGAA
Source organism: Pseudomonas sp. CGJS7 (assembly GCF_036961695.1). Taxonomy (NCBI): domain Bacteria; kingdom Pseudomonadati; phylum Pseudomonadota; class Gammaproteobacteria; order Pseudomonadales; family Pseudomonadaceae; genus Pseudomonas; species Pseudomonas sp. CGJS7. The sequence continues at coordinate 37,931 of NZ_JBAMDI010000027.1, forward strand.
GTAGCTGTACATCGTGGCGGCGTTGGCGATCAGGTCGTAGCTGTCGCCGAAGGTCGACGAACGCATGCCGACGGGGGCGAACTGCCGCTGGGCCAGGTAGCGCTCGTACGGCATCTGGCTTTGTTTGGCGATGATCCGCGCCAGCAAGGCGTAATTGAGTTGGTTGTAGGTGAATCGCTCGCCGATGGCCGCTTGCATCGGCAGGGCTTTCACCGTCGCCCACGCCTGCGTTTCCGAGCCGCCGCCGACCAGGCCTTGCGCATCGACGATATCCGGCAGGCCCGAGGTGTGCGCCAGCAATTGGCGGACGCGCACCTGGCGCCAGGCTTCGGGCAAATCGTCCAGATAGCGCGAGATCGGCGCGGCCAGATCCAGGCGACCGTCCTGAACCAACTGCATCGCGGCCACGCCGGTGAACGACTTGGTCCCGGAGTTGATCGGGAACAGCGTGGCATCGGTGACCGCCACGCGGTTCTCGACGTTGGCCAGGCCGTAGCTTTCCGACAGCACTACCTTGCCGTCTTTGACGATCGCCACCTGCAAACCGGGAATGCGCCGATCCGCCATGGTTTTCCGGATCAGTTCGCGGGCCTGCTGGTTGGCCGTATCCAGCGCGCTCGCCGCGAAGGCCAGATGAGGAAGGAACAGCAGGGCGGCAGCGATGAACCCGAAAGCGCGGTAACGGCCAGACGGCATAAGACTTCCTTGATGAGCTTGCCAATGCGGTGAGCGAGGAGGGTTGGTCCCGCCAACGCATCCGACGGGACTGAGTCGGATGCACCGGCGTGCCCTGCGGTTTACGAGTCTGCCTGAATCGGCCGCGTAAGCCCCGCGGGATTACGAGTGTCACGCCGCCGCGGATGTGTGACCCCTTGCCCGAGCGGCGCCGGGACGCAGTGGTATCCCTGTGCCGTCCGCATCGACTGCGCAGCGCGCGCACTCGTTGGCGAGCCGACCCTATCCATCAAGAGGGGGCATCATGTCGAACCGTACCGAAACCCATCCCGCGCGCTGGCGCCTCTGGTCGATGGCGCTGAGCCTGGCCGCACTGTTGCCGACCGCCGCATCGAGCGCCGACCACGCCGGCCAGCTCTATCTGGACTACGCCGAAGTACCGTTGATCACCCGCCATGCCGGCGCGCATCAGTGGATGGTCGTGCAAAGCTACATGCGCGTGCACGTCGATATCGCCCAGCTCAAGGCGGCCAATCCCGGCATGCGCGTCTTCATGTATTTCGAAACTGCCGGCGCTTACGACTTGCCGCCGTCGGAAGAACCGTGGCCGTCGGGCGTGTCGTACCGCTGGGTCAAGGCCAACCGCCCCGAGTGGATCGTCAAGGACCGCGCCGGCCGCCCGATCACGTTCTGGGGCGGCGAACTGTATCTGTACGACGTCGGCAACAAGGCCTATCAGGACGAATGGGCCCGGCGCGCGATCGACTACGCCAAGACCGGCGGCTTCGACGGCGTATTCGCCGACGACGTCAACATGGGCGAAAGCTTCCGCTCTACCGGTTGGTCGGGCACCTCGCCCAAATACCCCACCGACCTGTCGTGGACCCAGGCCACCGAATCCTTCCTCAACAACGTCGCGCCCAAGCTGCGCGCCGCCGGCATCGCGCTGCTGCCCAACGTCGCGTCCGCGTGGAACTCCGACCGCGCCACCCAGGTGCGGTGGGCGAAAATCGCCGGCGCTTATGCCCGCGAGCACTATCAGTCCTGGCCCAACGGCGACGCCCCGGGCGAATACGATCCCAACAAAGGTTTGCTCGGCGGTGCCGACTGGGCGTGGATGAGCGCGTTGCATCGCGACATCGTTGCTGCCCGGGTGCCGTTCTACGCCTTCCCCCATGCCGGCGGTTGGCAGGCGATCGACAAGATGCGCTACACCCGCGCTTCGTATTTGCTGTGGTACGACCCAGCGTTGGCGGGCGGCTATGCCTACGCTACCGGCGGCGGGCCCCACACTGGGCAGGATCCCTACAACGCCGCGTGGAACTTCGATCTCGGTGCGCCTACTGGTCCCGCGGTTCAGCGCAGTTCCGGTGTGTGGGCGCGGAGCTTTGCTCGCGGTACGGTCGTTGTCGATTCCAATACCAAGACGGCTACCGTTACGCCGTGATCCGCATGGCCTACTTGTGGGAGCGGCGTCTTACAGGGGGTTCCTTCGGTAACGAGCCGCGACCGCGAATTCTCTTCGATTACGGCGAGGCTATTGCCTCGCGATACGCCGCCAGCAGCGTTTGTTCGGATGCTTCGTTGGCTATGTGCACCAGTAGCGTTTCATCGAGTTCGATCGTCGGATGAGCCGAGGAGCTCTCCGCGAACCGAAACACTTCATCCAGCGTTTCGTCTGTATGCCATGTAGTCATGACGAATTGGTCGTCCGGAATGTCGCCATAGTCGAAGACCTGCAGGATCGCCCAATCCACCGCATCGTCCCAAGCGCTGCAATCGGCGCCCCAAGCCATCATGTACAAACAACCCGAGTGCACCAGCCAATCGCTGACCGAGGATTGCCAGACAGGCGAGACCATCTGTTCGGCGATGACGATCGCGCGGAAAGGCCGGCGCGCGCTCATCGGCGGCAACGCGGAGCCAGGGGCCAGATGCAGGTAAGCCAGTCGTTTGGTATGAGCGACTCCGCCGGCGCCCTGGTCGAGCGATGAGGTAGGACTAGACATCGTCGTTCTTATACGCCTGACGCCACCAAGGCTCATCCGGCGACTCGCGATAAGCGAACCATCCTGAGGGCATGTCGGCGAGTTGGGTGAGCGTCGGATCGCGGTCGATCATGCACCCCAGGCAGACGACTTTCCCGTCCGCCGGAGCATTGGTGATGCCGCACATGAACTGCCAATCGCCCTCATGGTCGTGATAGACCTCAAGCACCTGGCGCGATCCGTCGAGCACATGCCGGGTGGTGAAGCACAGGGTGTTGATCGGATCGTCGAATGGCCAATCCGATTCGTCGAAGCCGTGCGGATGGCTGGTGGCGTCAGCGGGGCCTGCGAGCTCAGGGCGAGCGGCGAAGCGTCTTCGAAGATAAGCGAAGCCCGAGCGAAAACTTCCGAACACAGACACCGCTCAATCCCCGTCCCGCACGCCCAGGCGGCTTAGCGCATACACATACGCCGCCACGACCGTGCCGTCCTCAAGGATGGCGGAAGCCAGAACCCGCTCATAGCCTTCGCCCTCGAACTCATCCAGGCGGGCCCAATGCGCGGGCAGGGCATCGGAACTGAAGACCAGACCTTGGACCGCATCGGCGCCCTTATCCAACACGATCCCGGGATAACCCGCGGCTGCGCCCCAGCCCTGCGCGTGCAACGTGCCTCGCACCGAAGCGGGTATCCAGGTGCCCGGCACATCGGCCAACACGTGCGCATTGGGCTTGCCGGGGGCGAGGGTTCCGTAAACGAAGAGTCGATGGGTCATGACTCAAGCATAGCGAATGCGGAAGCCGACCCGCGCGATCGGCCGGGCGAACAGCCCGGTTCAGCCCGTCGGCTGCCGCGCGAGCGCCGCCGTCGCCACCACCGCGATCAGCGCCAACAGCACCAGCCAACCGAAGCGCTGATAGAACGGAATCGGATTGCGCCCGATCAAGGCCTCCGCCGCGCGCGCATTGAGCAACCAGCCGTGCGTGCAGACCGGGCAGACCAATTGATACTGCTTCGACATCACAAAGCCGAACAGGTGGTAGAAGTGGCCGTACTCGTACTTAAGACGCAGGTCGAAGTCCTGGTCTTGCCGGCAGTTCTGGCAGTGCTCGCGTTGCGGCAGGTCGAAGGTCAGAACCCAGTCGCTGGTGCCCCAAAGAATCATGGTCGTCCCTGAAAATCGATGACTGTCCTGAGGGCGCATCATACCGCTCGAGATAGCCGCCTCGGTGCTCGGACGGCATTCCTTCGGGCTGCATGCCGTATCCGCGGCCGGGACTATTGCTCGATCCGCTGATACGCATCCAAAATCGCATCCCTGAACTCCACGGGCAGGGCGTCGTAGTTCTTAGCGCGGTCGGCCAGCTTTTCATCCACCCAGGTGGAGGTGTCGTACCCCGATGCCACCGCGTGCAGCACCAGCAGGGTGCAGGCGGTGAACTCGCGTTCGTGGCCCGGTGTTAGCGAACTCGCGCACAGCTCGATCACTTCGTAGGGATACCAGTGTTGACCCCGTGTTGGGACGCGGTCCTGCGAGGCGATCAGCTGCTTCAACGCCTCCAGATGGACGTCGGCGTTGACGCCGTAGTCGCTCTTGGCGATGAATCGAAGCTCAGCGTGCGTGAGCGATTTGAGCAGTTCGTCGAGCATCGTTCTGGCGTCCATGGTTGAACCGGGCGGCCGTCGATGCGGCTTGGGCTGGCGTGGTCAGACGGATATCGCCCGGCAAGCTTTTTTGACCTTCAGCGCCCACTGCGCATCGCCGGGCTCGACGATCACCACACGGAAGCCATGGGTTTCGCCTTCGAGCGCCACGCCCGCGGAATCGTCCACCAACCAATCGATGCCGAAGGCCGGTGGAAATTTGGAGGGGCTGATGGGTTTGCCGCGCAGCGCATCCGCGTGTGAGGTTCCGTTCACCACACCTCCCAGGCGGACGCCTGCGCAGCGGAACCAGAGGCGGATGGAGCGCTCCGGCCTCAGCGATGAGGTGTAGATCCATACGTCGTGTCCGTCGGCCTGCAACTCGCGCATCAGCGCAACGGCGCCTTCGCGCAGGCGTTCGCGGAAGAGCAGGCGCAGCGGGAACGGCAAGGCCGTCGATGGAAACTGGTCCTTGCCCAGCGGGGTCAAGGTGCCGTCGATGTCGAAGGCGATGCGCATGGAGCTGCGTGGCTTAGTTCAGCAGCCCTCTTTCGCCCACCACGTCGATCTTGGCCGGATGGCTGCACTGATCGCGATACATCTGCTTCATTTCCGGGCTGATCCTCTTCGCTTTCTCGACCAGCGTAGCGCGCAACTCTTTCATGTCGTCGCTGCCTTCCCCCACGATCTGCTCGACCAGCGGCAGGCAAGCCGGGTACTTGGCGCTCAGTTGTTGCTGGTATTTCCTCAGCGCCGGCATCGTTTCCGGAAACATGTGGTTGCAGATCGGCGCCATCAGGCGGTGATTGGACAGCGCCACCAGTTCATCGGACTTGCAGCCAGGCGGCAGGGTCTGTGCTTGGCTGGGCGCGAGGGCAGAGGCGGCGACAAGAACGGTTGCGATCACAGCGGTACGCATGGGCCATTCCTTTGGGCGGCGCGTCAAGGCCGACGCGTGGCGGTTGAAATTCTGCGGAGGCCGTTGCAGGCATGTCAATCACCGACGGGCGCGGCGGGCTCCGCCTTTGGTCCGTGCGCCCTCGGACCTGCGGCACCGCCGAAGGTCGGTGGTCGCGGTCGCTGGGGCGGGTTACGGTCGCGGTCTGTTCGGCGAGGTCGCGACGATGTTGACGGTGTACGGTTTCTCCCGCATCCACGCGATGGCCTACGGCCGCACCCGCGATCTGCGGGTGTTGTGGGCGTTGGAGGAAATGGGGCTGCCGTTCGTGTTGATGGGGCTGGATTACGCGAACGGCGAGTTGGATGCGCCGGCGGTGCGCGCGCTCAATCCGTTCCGGCAGTTGCCGGTGATCGACGACGACGGCGTGGTTGTCAGCGAGTCCGGGGCGATCGTGCTGTATCTGGCGCGCAAGTCGGGACGCTTGTGGGCGGCCGATGAGGCGGGACGGGCGCAGGTGTCGCGCTGGTGTTTTGCGGCGTTGACGACGGTGGAGCCGCCGCTAGTCGGCTTGGACTTGCTGGAGATGAGTCAGGTTCAGGAGCTGCGCGAAGAGTGGAGTGCGATGGCCGAGCGCGCGCTGTCGAGCCTGGAGGATTGGTTGCAAGGGCGCGAGTTCGTGGCCACCGACGCATTCACCGTGGCCGATATCCTGATGGCGCTGGTGTTGAGCGATCTGCGCGACGATGCGGTGTTCGCGCCCTATCCGGCGGTGCGCGCTTATCGCGAGCGGTGCCTGGCCCGGCCGGCATGGAAAACGGTGTGCGAGGCTTATCGGACCTGGGTAAAGCCGGACTAAGCCGCATGTGCAGATCGCGTTAGCGCGATGTAGCGATGCGGTGAATATGCAGTGACGGCGGCGCGAGGGCGCCGGTGCGTTTCGCGTGCAGCCAGCTTGGGACCGATACGCTCGAAGCGGTTACCGCCGAGAGGAGGTCTGTATGTCCGCCGATACCAGGACGCCGTTGGATCACGTCAACGCGAGCTTGAATCAGCTCAAGGAAATGCGCCATTACGCCAAGAACTACGTGGAGCAGTTGACCGCGCAGTGGCTGTTGTTCGATGGCGAGTTGAAGAAGTTGAAGCAGGCCGGGAACATCGAGGCGCTGATGGTGCAGCAGGGCGAGTTGTACGAGGCGCTGGAGAAAGAGATCGGCGAGTTGGAGGAGTGGGTGGTGAAGCTGCAGCCGGCGCCGGAGGAAGCGGCGGGATAATGCGTTAGAGGTTGCCGCGATTGCTCCCTGTAGGAGCGGCGCAAGCCGCGGCCGTGAAACCTCATATACGACGTAGGCGTGGTTGCGCGGTCGCGGCTTGCGCCGCTCCTGCAGGCAGTCAGCCGAAAATGCGAAACGGCCGGGAGAGTGCTTCTCCCGGCCGTTTTGTTTGCGTCAGTCGCGGCGATCAGGCTTTGGCGGCGCGTTCGCGCTCGATCGCGCGCCAGCCGATGTCGTTGCGGTGGAACTCGCCATCCCAGCCGATCTTGGCCAATGCGGCGTAGGCCTCGCGCTGGGCCTGGGCGACGTCGTCGCCGAGCGCGCATACGCACAGCACCCGGCCGCCGGCGGTCAGGGTTTCGCCGTCGGCGCCGAGCTTGGTGCCGGCCTGGAAGACCTTGGCGTGCGCGGGCTGGGCGGCGTCGAGGCCGTGGATGGCGTCGCCGGCTTTCGGCGTGTCCGGGTAGTTCGCCGCGGCCATCACCACGCCGAGCGAGGGGCGCGGGTTCCACTGCGCCTGCGCGCGGTCGAGCTTGCCGTCGATGGCGGCTTCGACCAGGTCCAGCAGGTCCGAGTCCAGGCGCAGCATCACCGGCTGGGTTTCCGGGTCGCCGAAGCGCACGTTGAATTCGATGACTTTCGGCGCGCCTTGCTGGTCGATCATCAGCCCGGCGTAGAGGAAGCCGGTGAACGGCACGCCGTCGGCGATCATGCCCTGCACGGTCGGCATCACCACTTCGCGCATGACCCGGTCGTGCACTTCGGCGGTGACCACCGGCGCGGGCGAGTAGGCGCCCATGCCGCCGGTGTTGGGGCCGGTGTCGCCGTCGCCGACGCGCTTGTGGTCTTGCGAGGTCGCCATCGGCAGCGCGTGCTTGCCGTCGACCATCGAGATGAAGCTGGCTTCTTCGCCGTCGAGGAATTCTTCGATCACCACCCGCGCGCCGGCGGCGCCGAAAGCGTTGCCGGAGAGCATGTCGACGATGGCGGCCTCGGCCTCGGCCAGGGTCATCGCCACGATCACGCCCTTGCCGGCGGCCAAGCCGTCGGCCTTGACCACGATCGGCGCGCCTTTCTCGCGAACGTAGGCCAGGGCGGCGTCGACGTCGGTGTGCACGGCGTAGTACGCGGTCGGAATGCCATGGCGGGCCAGGAAGTCCTTGGCGTAGGCCTTGCTGCCTTCCAACTGCGCGGCGGCGGCGGTGGGGCCGAAGATGCGGCGGCCGTCGGCGCGGAAGCGGTCGACCACGCCGGCCACCAGCGGCGCTTCCGGGCCGACCACGGTGACGGCCACGCCTTCGGCGGCGGCCAGGGCGAGCAGGCCGTCGATGTCGGTGGCGGCCACCGCGACGTTGCGGCACTTGGCTTCGTGGGCGGTGCCGGCATTGCCGGGAGCGACCAGAACCTCATCGATGCGCGGGGATTGGGCGAGCTTCCAGGCCAGCGCGTGCTCGCGCCCGCCGGACCCGATGACGAGGACCTTCATGCGTGCTCCAGGGAAATAACCGATGGGGAGGGGCTTATAGCCGCTGGAATTCTACGGCAGGGGCCGGGGAGGGGCGACCGGCTGTTACCATCGCGGCGGCTGCTTGCGCGACGTCCGCGGTTTGTTCAGGGATGGGACGGCGCTCGCGGCGGCCGGGGCCCGAGCGGGCGCCGGGCACTTCACGCCGGCCGCGGCGCCGCCCGACGGCGGCATCGGCCGGGGCGGCACGGACGCGGCAAGCGTTTTCCCTTCTTCGTCTACTTTCGGAACCGTCCGCATGGATTGGCTGCTGCATCAGATCGAACGCGCGATTTCCCCGGTGATTCACGGGATCAACAACGTGCTGTGGAACTACGTGTTGATCTACGGCCTGTTGGCGGTGGGCATCTTCTTCACCGTGCGCCTGGGCTTCGTGCAGGTGCGGCGCTTCCCGCACATGCTCAAGGTGATCGGCCGCGGCACCGACGGCGACGATGCCGGCATCTCGCCGTTCCAGGCGCTGTGCACCTCGCTGGCCGCGCGGGTGGGCACCGGCAACCTCGCCGGCGTCGCCATCGCGATGAGCCTGGGCGGGCCGGGCGCGCTGTTCTGGATGTGGTGCACCGCGGCGGTGGGCATGGCCACGGCGTATGCGGAAAGCTCGCTGGCGCAGCTGTACAAGGTGCGCGATGAGAACGGCCAGTACCGCGGCGGTCCGGCGCACTACATCGCGCGCGGTTTGCGCGCGCCGAAGATGGGCTGGGCGTTCGCGGCGTGTCTGTTGTTCTCTTACGGCGTGGTGTTCAACGGCGTGCACGCCAACGCCATCGCCCAGTCGGTGGGCGAGACCTTCAAGTTCAGTCAGACCCAGGTGGCGGTGGTGTTGGTGCTGCTGACCGGCGCGATCATCTTCGGCGGCCTGCGTTCGATCGCCAAGGTGGCCGAGTGGGTGGTGCCGTTCATGTCGCTGGGCTATATCGGTCTGGCGGTGTGGGCGCTGGTGGCGCATTACGACCAGATCCCCGAAGCGGTGATGATGATCCTGCGCGGCGCATTCGGCCTGGATCAGGCCGCGGGCGGCATCGCCGGCGGCATGGCGGCGGCGATGCTCAACGGCGTCAAGCGCGGTCTGTACGCCAACGAAGCCGGCATGGGCAGCGCGCCCAACATCGCCGCGGCGGCGACGCCGGTGCCGCACCATCCCTCCAGCCAGGGCTTCGTGCAGGCGCTGGGGGTGTTCTTCGACACCATGTTCATCTGCACCGCGACCGGCCTGATCGTGCTGCTGTCGGGCGTGCTGGGCCAGGGCGGCGACGGGGTGATCATCACCCAGCGCGCGATGACCGTGTTCTTCGGCGAGTGGGGCGCGTGGTTCGCCTCGATCGCGCTGTTCTTCTTCGCCTTCACTACGATTCTCGGCAATTACTCGTACGCCGAGAGCGGCTTGCTGTACATCGGCGGCGGGCGCAAGTCGCTGTTCGTGCTGCGCATCGTGGCCTTGTGCGTGATCGTGTGGGGCGTGTTCTCCAAGGTGCAGCTGGTCTGGGACGCGGCCGACGCGGCGATGGCGGTGATGGCGACGCTGAACCTGATCGCGGTGGTGTTGCTGGCCAAGGTGGTGGTGAAGCTGACCCGCGACTACGACCGCCAGCTGGACGAAGGCAAGTCGCCGGAGTTCCACATTTCCCAGTACCCCGAACTGGGGCACGGGGTGGATCACGAGATCTGGAAGGAGCGCGGCAAGCGCGAGCCGTAAGCCGCGGTCCAGACTGTAGGGGCGGCGTGAGCCGCGACCGCGACATCGCACATGCGTCGTAAGCCGGATGTCGCGGTCGCGGCTCGCGCCGCTCCTACAGGGAGCTTGGGTTGGATCGTTAGGGGCGGTCGCAGCCTTGTTGCTGCAGCACCTGCTCGGATATGACGAAACGCCCGTCCTTGTGCGGGATCTTGATGTTGCGTCCGACCGGATGCGCGCCTTCGCGGCCGATGACGTCGAGGATCTGGCCGTAGCGCGCGTAGTCGTATTGCGAGTGGTCTATGCGCAGCACGCAGCGCAAGTCGGTATCGGCGCTCTGGACCCGCGTGCCGATGCTGAGCACCGGCTCGAACTCGTGGTACTCGGACATCCATACGGCCAGATTGGCCTGTGGATTGCGTTGCGGCGCGGCGCCTTGAATCAGGAAGGCCGCGCGTCCCGGGCCCCATTCGCGCAACTCGACCACGCCGGCCTGGCCGGCCAGCGGCGTGGCGATGCCGCGCTTGCTCGACCAGACCCGCACTTGTTGTTGTTCGCTGCGGGCATCGGACAAGATCCACACATCGACCGAACCGCCGGCGCCGGTGCTGCATACCGCGATGTCGCGCGCGCCGCGTTGTTCCGGGCCGCTGTCGGCGCAGACTTTACGCCGCACGGACGTGTTGCGGCCGCCGGCCGATTCCATCCCGCGCCACGAGCGGCCGTCGAGGCGGACGCGTTCGCCGTAGGCCTGGGAAAGCACGCGCGCGGCGTCGGTGTCGGGGATCTTTTGCGAGGGCAGCGGTTGCAGGGCCAGGGCGGTGGGCGCGCACAGGGCCAAGGCTGCGGCTAGCGCGGGGAGGCGCAGTGGCGAAGGCGCAGTGCGATATCCAGGCATGACGATGTCCTTATCGATGGGATGCGGGGCAGTATGCGCCTGTTGGAGCACTGCATCCGCGTCCTGGCGAGCGACTCCCCATCACCCATGGGCGAACGACTCTCCCACCCCGTCATTCCGGCGAAAGCCGGAATCCATTTTGCTGTTGCTTGGCTCTACCGGTGAAAGCTCAAGAGCAAGATCAAAATGGATTCCGGCTTTCGCCGGAATGACGGTGGTTGGGGATGCGCCGCGGCTTAGTGAATCGCCGAAGCCGGCAGCTTGCCGTCTTTACGCAGCCGCTCGATCGCCAGATTCGACAAGCTGTCCCACAGCGGCGGCGGCAGCTGGTTCTTGCGCAGGTGCCACAGCAGGGCGATGGACTGATAGCGGCCTTCGCGCCAGGTCAGGGTGGCGCGCCAGGACGGTTGCAGGCTGTGCGGGTCCAGCAGTTCGACCCGGTAGTTCTGTTCGCTGACGGTCGCGCCGTCGAGCGCGAGCTGTTGCAGCGACACCCGCAGCACCGGCGCATTGGCGGCGCGCAGCGCTTGCATGGTCTGGGTCTGGTACTGCGCGGCGGCTTGTTGTTCCGCCACGCGCGAGGTCTGGCCGAAACGTTCTTCGTCGCTGCGAGCGTCCAGTTCCTGGGTTCGGTAACCCATCTCGCCCAAGCGCTTGGCCAGCGCGTGCGCGACTTGCTCGGTGTAATCGCGGCGCACGCTGCCGATCTCCAGCGACACGTCCGGCTTCACCAGCAGCACCGTGATCGCGCTGCCGTCGATGCGGTAATCGCCCAGCGTTTGGCTCTCCACCGCCTGCCGGCGGGTGTACTGCCACGCGCCCCACAGCGTGATCACCGCCAGCAACACCAGCAGCACGGTGAGCTTGCGCGCGATCGAGCGGCCGAGGGTACGGCTCAGCGGCGGTTTGGCGGTTTTCAGCGGTTCGGACATGGCATCGGATCGCGCGGGCGGGCGCGGGGCCCGCCCACGCCTGGGCTCAGTGACGGAAGTGGCGCACGCCGGTGAACACCATCGCCAGGCCGTGTTCGTCGGCGGCGGCGATGACTTCGTTGTCGCGCATCGAGCCGCCCGGCTGGATCACCGCCTTGATGCCGGCCGCGGCGGCGGCGTCGATGCCGTCGCGGAACGGGAAGAACGCGTCGGAGGCCATCACCGAGCCCGGCACGATCAATCCGGCTTCCTCGGCCTTGAGCGCGGCGATCTTGGCGCTGACCACGCGGCTCATCTGGCCGGCGCCGATGCCGATGCTGCGGTGATCGCGGGCATAGACGATGGCGTTGGACTTGACGAACTTGGCGATCCGCCAGGCGAACAACAGATCGCTCAACTGCGCGTCGGTCGGCGCCAGCTTGCTGACCACCTTCAACTCATCGCGGCCGACTTCGCGCAGGTCGCTGCTTTGGATCAACAGGCCCGAACCGACGCGCTTGGTGTCGTGCATGTTGCGGCCGTCGCCGTGCGGGATGCGCAGCACGCGCACGTTGGCCTTCTTCTTGGCGTATTCGATCGCGCCGTCCTCGTAGTCGGGCGCGATCAGCACTTCGACGAACTGGCGATCCAGAATGACCTTGGCGGTGGCCGCGTCGAGCTTGCCGTTGAAGGCGATGATGCCGCCGAAGGCCGAAGTCGGGTCGGTGGCGTAGGCCAGTTCGTACGCGTCGCCGCAGGCCACGCCTTCGGCCACGCCGCAGGGGTTGGCGTGCTTGACGATCACGCAGGCCGGGCGCTCGAACTGGCGCACGCATTCCCAGGCGGCGTCGGCGTCGGCGAGGTTGTTGTAGCTCAGCTCTTTGCCCTGCAACTGGGTGAAGGTGGCCAGGGTGCCGGCGACCGGGTACAGATCGCGGTAGAACGCGCCGCTCTGATGCGGGTTTTCGCCGTAACGCAGGTCCATGACCTTGACGAAGCTGGCGTTGTGTTGCGACGGGAAGGTCTGCTTGCTGCCGTCTTCGGCGATGGCCGACAGGTGGTTGCTGATCGCCGCGTCGTACTGGGCGACGCGGTTGAACGCGGCCACCGACAGGGCGAAGCGGGTGTTGGCGCCGAGCGCGCCGCCGTTGTCGCGCAATTCGGCGATCAGGCCGGCGTACTGGGCCGGATCGGTGGCGACGGCGACGCGGGCGAAGTTCTTCGCCGCCGAACGCAGCATCGCCGGGCCGCCGATGTCGATGTTCTCGATGATGTCTTCGAAGCTGCTGGCCGGATCGGCCGCGACTTTCTCGAACGGGTACAGATTCAGCACCAGCAGATCGATCGCGCCGATGCCGTGCTCGGCCATCACCGCATCGTCGATACCGGCGCGGCCGAGCAGGCCGCCGTGGACGATCGGGTGCAGGGTCTTGACCCGGCCGTCCATCATTTCCGGAAAGCCGGTGACCTCGGAAACGTCGCGCACCGCCAGTCCGGCGTGGCGGAGGGCCTTGGCGGTGCCGCCGGTGGACAGCAGTTCGACGTTCTGCGCGGCCAGCGCCTGGGCGAGTTCGATAAGGCCGGTCTTGTCGGACACGGACAGCAGGGCGCGGCGGATGTGAACCGGCGTGCCGGTCGAGCGATCGGAGGTCATTCGGGGAGGAGGGCAGCGGAAGGGCGCGGGAATTATAGCGGCGCCGGGGCTGGGGCCGGCTGTTCATGCCTGGCGGGGCCGAGGCGACGGCCTTGCGTACTCCAGCGAATCCACCCGAAGCGTTCCCCCCTTTGAAAAAGGGGGGCAGGGGGGGATTTGCTCCGGCGGCAAGCAAAAGCTCAAATCCCCCGCGTCCTGCGGACGCTCGCCCCCTTTTCTAAAGGGGGCAAAAGCAAAAAACGGCTGCGGCGGGGCTCAGCGCTATCCCGGCGGTCGAGCATTCCGATACCCGCCCGATCCGCCGCGGCCGCGCCGCCGGAAGGCCGCCACTGGCGCCCGCAGCGGCTAAGCTGGATGCGTAAGCTAATCGGCGATCGCCCGCGAGGGCGCGAGGACTGCTCAGGGAATGGCATCGATTTACGCGTTGAAAGGGCGCTTCCAGGCGCTGCTGCGGCCGCTGGTGCGCGGATTGCACGCCGGCGGGATCACCGCCAATCAGGTCACCACCGCCGCGGCGGTGGCATCGCTGGCGGTCGCCGCGCTGGTGTTCTGGGGCGCGCCGCAACGGCCGTGGCTGTTCGCGCTGCTGCCGGCGTGGATGTTCGTGCGCATGGCGATGAACGCCATCGACGGGATGTTGGCGCGCGAGTTCGGCCAGCAATCGCGGTTGGGCGCGTACCTCAACGAGTTGTGCGATGTGGTGTCCGACAGCGCCTTGTATCTGGCGCTGTGGGCGGTGGCGGGCCTGGATCCGGCGGCGCTGATCGCGTTCGTGCTGTTGGCGGCGTTGACCGAATACGCCGGCGTGCTGGGCCCGATGATCGGCGCGCCGAGGCGTTACGACGGGCCGATGGGCAAGAGCGACCGCGCGTTCGTGGTCGGGCTGATCGGCTTGTTGCTGGCGCTGGGCTGGATCGGCGCGCGCGTGGTGGAACCGATGCTGATGCTCGCCAGTGCGTTATGCGTTTGGACGGTAGTGCGCCGCGTGCGCGCCGGTTTGCGGCATGATGCCGCGCAGGATGCGAAGCAAGGACAAGGAGAGCAATCATGAGGGAGCGGTCATGAGCGAAGCGCAAGAAGCTTATTTCGCCACGTTCGACGACACCGAGCTGTTCTATCGCCACTGGCCGGCCGACAAGCCCGGCCAGGGCCCGCGCCGGGCGGTGGTGCTGTTGCATCGCGGCCACGAGCATTCCGGGCGGGTGCAGCATCTGGTCGCCGAGCTGGGGCTGGAAGAATTCGATGTGTTCGCCTGGGACGCGCGCGGCAACGGCCGTTCGCCGGGCGAGCGCGGCGACGCGCCGGGATTCGCGGCGCTGGTGCGCGATCTGGACCGCTTCGTCGCCCACATCGGCGCGCGCCACGGGGTGCAGCCGGAGAATCTGGCGCTGATCGCGCAGAGCGTGGGCGCGGTGGTCGCCGCGACCTGGGTGCACGATTACGCGCCGCGCATCCGCGCGCTGGTGCTGGCCTCGCCGGCGTTCAAGGTCAAGCTGTACGTGCCGTTGGCGCGACCTGGGCTGGCCTTGATGCAGAAGCTGCGCGGCAATTTCTTCGTCAACAGCTACGTCAAGCCGCAATGGCTGACCCACGATCCCGAGCGGGTGGAGAGCTACCGCACCGATCCGCTGATTACCCGGCCGATCTCGGTGCGGGTGCTGCTGGGCTTGTACGAGGCCGCCGACCGCATCGTCGCCGACGCGCAGGCCATTACCGTTCCGACCCAGTTGCTGGTCTCGGGTTCGGACTTCGTCGTTCATCGCGGCCCGCAGGACCGTTTCTACGAGCGCCTGGGTTCGGCGATCAAGGAACGCCATTTGCTGCCGGGTTTCTATCACGACACCTTGGGCGAGAAAGGCCGAGCCGCGGCGGTCAACCGCATCCGCGCCTTCGTCCAGGCGCGCTTCGCCGAACCCTTGGTGCGCGCGGATCTGTCCCAGGCGCATCGCCACGGGCCCAGTTTCGAGGAATCGGAAAAGCTGTCCTGGCCGCCGGAGCGTTGGTCGCTGGCCGATCTGCGCTGGCGCTTCGTCCGCGCCGGCCTGCGTTTCGGCGGCAAGCTGTCGGAAGGGATCAAGCTGGGGCTGGACACCGGTTTCGATTCCGGCAGCAGCCTGGATTACGTTTACCGCAACGAAGCGCGCGGCGGCGGCCCGCTCGGGCGCATGGTCGACCGCAATTATCTTGAAGCGATCGGCTGGCGCGGCATCCGTGTGCGCCGCACGCATTTGCACGAGTTGCTGCGCGAGGCGATGCGCCGATTGCGCGCGGCGGGCTTGCCGGTGGACGCGGTCGACATCGCCGCCGGCCACGGCCGCTACGCGCTGGAAGCGCTGGCCGGCGAGGGCGAGCGCGCCGATTCGATCCGTCTGCGCGACTACAGCACCCTCAACGTCGACAAGGGCCGCGCCTTGATCGAGGCGCTCGGCGCCGGCGCGGTGGCGCGTTTCGATCAGGGCGATGCGTTCGACCGCAACGCCCTGGCCGGACTCGATCCCAAGCCGACCTTGGCGGTGGTGTCGGGTTTGTATGAGCTGTTCCCGGACAACGATCTGGTCCGGCGTTCGCTGGAAGGCCTGGCCGCGGCGGTGCCGCCGGGCGGGTTTCTGGTCTACACCGGGCAGCCGTGGCACCCGCAACTGGAGTTCATCGCCCGCGCGCTGACCAGCCACCGCGGCGGCGAGGCCTGGGTGATGCGTCGGCGCAGCCAGCAGGAGATGGACGATCTGGTCCGCGCGGCCGGTTTCGCCAAGGTCGATCAGCGCATCGACGCCTGGGGCATCTTCACCGTGTCGCTGGCGCAGCGGGTCGGCCCATGACCGCTGCGACCGCGCGCCGCCCGTGGGGACGGGCGGCGTTGTGGCTGCTGTTGCTGGGGCCGCTGTTCTTCCTGAGTTACGGCTACGCCAACTCGGTCGCGGCCGCGCGCGCGAACGTGCCGAGCGTGGTGTTCGCCTGGGAACAGGCGATTCCGTTCTGGGCCTGGACCATCGTGCCGTATTGGTCGATCGATGTGTTCTACGGCATTTCCCTGTTCGTCTGCCGCGACAAGCGCGAGCTCGATACGCAGGCGTTGCGGCTGTTGACCGCGCAGGCGATCGCGGTGAGCTGCTTCTTGTTGTTCCCGCTGCACTTCAGTTTCACCCGGCCCGAGACCGGCGGCGTGTTCGGTTGGTTGTTCGATGTGTTGTTGGGTTTCGACAAGCCGTTCAATCAGGCGCCGTCGCTGCATATCGTGCTGTTGATCGTGCTGTGGGCGCGCTTCGCCCAGCATTTGCGCGGCGCTTGGCGCTGGTTGCTGCACGGGTGGTTCGCGCTGATCGGCGTGTCCGTGTTGACGACGTATCAGCATCATTTCGTCGACATTCCCACCGGCGTGCTGGCCGGCTGGCTGTGCGTGTGGCTGTGGCCGGAACGCATCCGCGCACCGTGGCGCGAGGCGGCGCTGGCGCGCGACGGCAAGCGTTGGGCGCTGGCCGCGGCGTATCTGGCCGGCGCGGTGTTGTGTGGTTGGGCGGCGCTGGCGTTCGGCGGTTGGGCCTTGTGGCTGGGATGGCCGGCGTTGTCGCTGCTGTTGGTGTCGCTCAATTATGCGGTGCTGGGCCCGAACGGCTTTCAAAAGCGCGAGGACGGGCGTTTGAGCCATGCCGCGCGCTGGTTGTATGCGCCCTACTTGCTGGCCGCATGGATCAACTCGCGCTGGTGGACGCGGCGCGCGCCGCGGCCGGAGTGGGTGACCGACGCGGTCTGGCTCGGCCGGGTGCCGGCCGCGGGCGAGCGCGAAGGTTATGCGCGGGTGGTCGATGTCAGCGCGGAACTGTCGCTGACGCCGTGGCGGCCGGGCGATGCGGTGCGGCCGATGCTGGACCTGGTGGCGCCGACGCCGGAGCAGTTGCGCCAGGTCGCGGCCGACATCGAGGCCGCGCGCGGACACGGCGAGATCTTGGTGTGCTGCGCCTTGGGCTATTCGCGCAGCGCCGCGGCGGTCGCGGCGTGGTTGCTGCACAGCGGGCGCGCGGCGAGCGTGGACGAGGCGATCGCGGTCGTGCGCAAGGCGCGTCCGCAAGTGGTGTTGCGCGAGCCGCATCGGCTTGCGTTGCAATCGATGCTGCGGCCGCCGTCTTCGGCGACGGCGGAAGAGCAGGCCGCATGAGCCCGGCCTCCGATCATCCACCGTCCATCGGCGCGTTCGAACTGCGCGCGATGGCGGCCTTGCTCGCGCAGGGGCGCTGGTTGTGCGTGGCGTCGTTGACCTTGTGGGCGTCCGGCCTGTTCGGGCTGGCGTTGTCGACGGCGGTGCCGGGTTCGCAATTCGCCTTGCTGATGCTCAGCCTCGCCGCCGGTTTGCTGCAGCTGTACTACGCGGTGCGGGTGGATTTCGATGCGCGTTTGTTGCGCGC
Organism: Pseudomonas sp. CGJS7; assembly: GCF_036961695.1. NCBI lineage: Bacteria > Pseudomonadati > Pseudomonadota > Gammaproteobacteria > Pseudomonadales > Pseudomonadaceae > Pseudomonas > Pseudomonas sp. CGJS7. The sequence goes on from NZ_JBAMDI010000027.1 coordinate 55,473, forward strand.
GTTGGCCGAAACAGGCGGTAGCGGGGCCGATGCCGCGCAGCGCCTGGATGCGGCATTGCGCTCGATGGGTTTGCTCAAGGCGGGCCGTGAAGGCCGCGATTGGGCCTCGCGTTGGCGCGGTGCGCGCAGCCTGTTGTTGCGCCAGGGTTTCAGCTTGATCGTGCAATTCGTCGCCTTGATCGGCGCTTACGGACGAGTGTGGCTATGAACGACAGCGTGGAGTCGGCGCAGTGGACCGAGGCGCAACATGCGCTGTGGCAGCGCTTGCGCGATTACCGTTTCGGCGGCGAGAACCCGCGGCCTTTCCTCGACCGTATCGCGCATGTGGGGCAGTCCTCGCGCGAAACCGCCGAGACGGCGCTGGAGGAGTACCGGCGTTTCTGCTTCCTCGCGGTCGAAGCGGGGCATGAGGTCACCCCGAGTGAGGTCATCGACAAGGTCTGGCACGCGCACATGACCGACACGCGCGATTACTGGCTGCGGTTCTGCCCGCAGGTGCTCAAGCGCGATCTGCACCACGCGCCGTCGCTGGGCGGGCAGGCCGAGGACGCGCGCCATCAGCAGCAATACCGCGACACCCTGGACAGCTACCGCCGATATTTCGGCGAACCGCCGGTCGAATTCTGGCCGCCGCCGCGCGCGCCGGCGCGGCCGAAGCGGCAGGCGAATCCGCGCGAATCGCGGGTGCGCTTGCTCTCGCCCTGGGCGTCGGCGCCGGAGGGGATCGGCCCGTTCTTCTGGTTCTTCAGTTTGATCCTGGCGCTGGTGTACCTGCTGGGCGCCTGGGTCCAAGCCACGTTCAATCCCCTGGACTGGCGCGGCGGCGGGTTCCTGGTGTTGTTCATCGCGGCGATGCCGTGGGCGTACTCGGCCGGCACCGCGATCAAGCGCACGTTGCGCGGGCCGAATCGGCGCACCCATGCTGCTTGCGACGATCCGGTCGAACTGGGTTTTCTGGCCGGCGGCGAAGAACGCGCGGCCGATGTGGCGCTGGTGGAGTTGATGCAGCGCGATCTGCTCCAGCTCGATTACAGCGACAGCGCCGCGGTCGCGGCGAGTCGCCGCGATCCGGTGTGGCTGCGGGTGGACGGCAGCCAGAACGCGCAGTTGCCGCCGCTGTTGCGCATCGCCGCCGAAGTGGCTGCGCGCGAACAAACCTTGGGCGCCACGTTGTTGGCGTTGCAGCGCGCTTACATCCCGGTGGCCGCGCAACTGCGCCGCAACGGCTGGTGGTTGCCGGCCGCGCGCGAATGGCGGATGCGGCTGGCCGGCAGCCTGCCGTTGCTGGCGTTGAGCTTGCTCGGCGTGGCCAAGATCGGGGTCGGGATGTTCCGCGACAAGCCGGTCGGTTTCTTGGTGGTGCTGACGATACTCACCGGATTTCTGACCCTGGGCCGGTTGGTGCGGGCGCAACTGCGAACCCGCGCCGGCGACTGGATCCTGCACGACGCCAGCCGCGGCTTGATCGATGGCAGCATCGCCCAGCGGACCGCGTTGATGGGGACCATCGGCCTGGTCGGCACCGATTGCACCGAGTACCACACCTTGCGCACGCCGGTATCCAGCGGCTCGGGCGGCGATTCGGGCAGCGGCAGCAGCGGCGGAGGCGATGGGGGCGGCGGTGGTTGCGGTGGCGGTGGGGGCGGCGGTTGCGGCGGCTGTGGCGGCGGTTGAACGGAGCACGACGATGAGCCTGAATTCGGATTCTTCCCAGCAACCGTCCGCGCAGCGCGAGGATTGGCGCTTGGCCTTGGCGGCGCGATTGCGCGCGCGCGGCGCCACGCCCAACGGCATTTCGGTGTTCGCCATCGGTTTGTCGGCCTTGGCCGGGGTGTCGTTCTACTTCGCCCTGCGCGATCCGCCGCATTACGGCGCGGCGCTGTTGTTGTTCGCGGCGCTGTGTCTGGCCGGGCGGGTGCTGTGCAACCGTCTGGACGGATTGCTCGCGCGCCGCGGCGGCATGGTCGGCAAGGCCGGCGAGGTCTACAGCGATGCGCCCGATCGTCTGGCCGATGCCTTGGTCTTCCTCGGCGTGGGTTACGGCCTGACCCCGTGGCTGCCGTGGGCCTCGGATCTGGGCTGGGCGGCGTCGCTGCTGGCGGTCGGCACCGCCTATGTGCGGGTGCTGGGCTTGGCCTGCGGCCTGCGCGAGCACGACGAAGGCCCGATGCCGCGGCGCACACGGATGCTCGCCACCGCCGTCGCCGCGTTGTTGGCCGCAGTCGGGCTGGCGCTGGGCTATGCCGCGGTGGTGGCCTGGGTGTTGCTGGGCGCGCTGGCGGTGATCATCGTCGGCGCGGCGCTGACCATCGGCCTGCGGTTGCGCGCGATCGTGCGCGAGTTGGAGGCGCGATGATCTCGCAACTGCTGGCCGACGGTTTCAGCGCGGCGATCCGGCTGCTGACCGGCGCGCGCGCGCTGTGGCGCTGCTCGCCCTCGGCCGATCATCGGGTGTATTACGGCAACCACGTCAGCCACGGCGATTTCGTGATGATCTGGTCGGCCTTGCCGCCGGCCTTGCGCCGCGACGTGCGTCCGGTCGCCGGCGCGGATTATTGGCAGCGCGACGCGCTGCGCCGCTATCTGATTCGCGAAGTGTTCAACGGCGTGCTGATCGAGCGCGATCCGGACCAGCGCAAGCAGGACGCCATCGAGACGCTGTGCGAGGCGGTCGACGGCGGCAGCTCGCTGATCCTGTTTCCCGAAGGCACGCGCAACCAGGGCGATGAGCCGCTGCTGCCGTTCAAAAGCGGCCTGTACCACCTGGCGCGCAAACGCCCGGAGCTGGAATTCGTGCCGGTGTGGATCGACAACCTCGCCCGGGTCATGCCCAAGGGCAAGGTGCTGCCGTTGCCGTTGTTGTGCACGGCGACCTTCGGCGACACCCTGCGGCTCGGCGCGGACGAAGACAAGCAAGCGTTTTTGCAGCGTGCGCGCGAGGCCTTGCTGGCCTTGTCCGAGCACGCGCAGCCCAACGGCGGCCAGGGAGCGGCGGGATGAAGCAATGGATCGATTTCGCCGGTGGATTGCCGCACTCGGTGCTGCTGTTCGCCGGCGTGGCCGGGGTGCTGTTGATCGCCACCGCCATCGCCGAGTGGTTGCGCTGGAAGACCCGCGACCGCCCCAGCGCGGTGATCGCCAATCTGGTCGCGCGGATCCGCGCGTGGTGGGTGATGGCGCTGGTGGTGGGACTCGCGTTCGCCATCGGCCGGGTCGGCATGATCGTGCTGTTCGCGCTGGTCTCGCTGTTCGCGCTGCGCGAGTTCATCACCCTGGCGCCGACCCGGCGCGGCGACTACTACGCGCTGCTGGCGGCGTTCTATCTGGCGCTGCCGTTGCAGTACTGGCTGGTCTACACCGACTGGTACGGGCTCTACACCTTGCTGATCCCGGTGTATGCGTTCTTGCTGTTGCCGATCCTGTCGACCATCGGCGGCGACACCACGCGTTACCTGGAGCGTACCGCCAAAGTGCAGTGGGGATTGATGATCTGCGTGTTCTGCATTTCTCATGTGCCGGCGCTGATCAATCTGAAGATTCCCGGGTACGAAGGCCGCAACCTGCTGCTGATCGCGTTTCTGGTGATCGTGGTGCAGTCCTCGGACGTGTTGCAGTACGTGTGGGGCAAGTTGTGCGGCAAGCGCTTGATCGCGCCGAAGCTGTCGCCGTCGAAGACGCTGGAAGGTTTCCTCGGTGGCGTGGCGTCGGCGACCGCGCTGGGCGCGGCGCTGTGGTGGATCACCCCGTTCACGCCGTTGCAGGCGGCCGGGTTGGCGCTGGTGATCAACCTGATGGGCTTCTACGGTGGCTTGGTGATGTCGGCGATCAAGCGCGATCGCGGGATCAAGGATTGGGGGCACATGATCGAAGGCCATGGCGGCGTGCTCGATCGGCTCGATTCGGTGTGTTTTGCCGCGCCGGTGTTTTTCCATTTGATTCGGTATTGGTGGGTGTAGCCGGACGCTTTGCGCGCATGCGCGCAGTCCGGCTACACGCCCGGCCAAGGATGGCCGGGCCGGGCGATCCGGAGCCTGCGTTGGTTTCGCCAGGGATGGCAGCGCGTGAGTCGGGATGCGCCGTACGCGCATGCGCGGAAGCGTCATCACTGTCACCACCACAGCCCCGGCCCCCCACACCGTCATTCCGGCGAAAGCCGGAACCCATTTTGATTTTTGCTCCCGCTCCCCGTGCACGGCACGAAGATCAAGATCAAAATGGGTTCCGGCTTTCGCCGGAATGACGGGTCAGAGGTATCGGCTGAAGTCAGAGGCCAGAACCCGCGCCCACCCATTCGAATACGCGAACGCCAGAACCACGCATCGGTTCGACCACACCGGCAACCCCCGCGGAGCACCCCATGACTTCACCGCCGCTGCAAATGGACGACGCCCTCTACGAGCGCCTGAACCGCCTCTGCCAGGCAGGCAACGAACTGGCCTCGCAAGGCCGCTTCGACGCCGCGGTGACGCAATTCAACGACGCCTGGGAACTGGTGCCGGAGCCGAAAAAGGATTGGGAAGCCTCGACCTGGATCCTCACCGCGATCGGCGATTGCTACTTCCACCTGGGCGATCTCAAATCCGCGCGATCGGTACTGGAATACGCGGTGCGCTGCCCGGGCGGATTGGGCAATCCCTTCATCCATTTGCGCCTGGGCCAGGTGATGCTGGAGGTGAACGAACCCGACCGCGCCGCCGACGAACTCATGCGCGCGTACATGGGCGCGGGCGCTGAGATTTTCGCCGAGGACGATCCCAAATACCTGGCGTTTCTGCGCACCCGCGCGGAACTTTGATCGCGCCGCCGTCACGGCCGCGAGCCGCCGTCGGCCAGCAAAAAGCCGGGCATTGAACCCGGCTCGATGTCTGTCGGCAATTGGCCCGCGCGGCTTATTCCAGCCCGTACTCGCGCAGCTTCTTGCGCAGCGTGGCGCGGTGGATGCCCAGCATCGCCGCGGCGCGGCTTTGGTTGCCGTCGCAGTGTTGCAATACCTCGGCGAACAGCGGGATTTCCAGCTCGCGCAAGGCGATTTCGTAGAGGTTCTCGGTGCCGCTGCCGTTGAGGTCGCCCAGGTAACGCCGGATCGAAGTCGCCACATGGTCGCGCAACGGAACGCGGGGTCCGGAGCGGGCGGCTTCGTTGCGGTCGTTGAGTGCGTTCAAGTGCTTCCCCGTAGCAGGTTTCCGTCGACCGTATGGACACTGCGCGCACCGCGCGGCGCCGACGGGAGGGGGAGTCTAGCGCGCCGGGGTCGCGGCAGACAACGCGACGGCGCGATATTTCAGCGGAAATCGAAAGTGAACGCGACCACGTGCGGCGCGGGTTCGAGCACGTCGAACTGCACCGCGGCGCTTTGCCCCGGCGCGATCAATTCCTCGGCCCGATAACCCTTGCGGTAGTCCTTCGGAGAGAACGCGCGCTGACCGACCTTCCGGCCATCCACGTCTTCCAGGCTCAGCAGCAGGGTCGGCCAGGGTTGCGGCCAACGCGCGTCGTTGCGGAATCCGGCGGAAACGCGCAGCACGCCCGCGCGCTCGGCGACCGGCAGCACATTGCGGTTGAGCATGGTCAGCGCGGTCGGTTCGCGCCACGGCGGAATCTGGCACGGCAGCACCCCGCACAGCGCGGCGAGCGTCGGCCGCCAGCGCGCGTCGGCGGCGAGTTCGTCGCGCTGCGCCAGCAGCAATTGCAGGCTCAGCAGCGCGACCAGCGCGAGGATCGCCGCCACCGCGCTCCAATGCGGACGCGATGGCGCGGCGGCGTGGGCGCGCGCTTGCTGGCGGGCGAAACTGGGCGCGCGGCGCGCGGCCGACACGGCGGTTTCGGATTTGCCGTTGCGCGGCGGCGTGCGTTTGGCGGGGCGCGCGGCAGGCGCGGTCTGTGCGCTCAGCGGCGGCAGCGGCGGATCGGGTGTTTGGTTCGGTGCCGGTGCGGGTGCGCGATCTTCGGCTGCGTCGGCGAGTTCGGCGGAGGTTTGCGCGGCGTCCTCGGGTGTATCGACCGGTGCGGGCGTCGCGACGTCGCGGTCGGAGCCGCCATCGTCGGCATCCGCGCCCGCATCGGCTTTCGCCGCGGACGCCGCTGCGGCGGTTGCCGCGTGGTCGGCAGCGGCGGGCGCGCTCGCGCGCACCGAGGCGACGGTCCCGGCCTTGCGCAGTTCGCTGGCTTGCGCAGTGGCGACGCTCGGCGCGGTTTCGCTGCGAGCGGCTGCGGCCGGGCTATCGGCTTGGGTTTGGGTTTCTGGTGCCGTCGCGGCGTCGTCGCTCGCCGCCGGCGCGGCCATCGGAACCGACAGGGCGATGGTGCCCGCGGTTTCGCCGGCCTCGGCGGTGTCGCCTTGCAACGCGCCGCCGCAACGCGGACAGGCCCGGGTCGGACCGTCCTTGGCGACGATCAGCGCGACCAGATATCCGCAATGAGGGCAGGCGAGGAACATTCGGCGTATTCAACCATGCCGCCGCGCTCAGCGACGACGCACGCCTGTGACGCGGATCCAGTCTTCGAGACGGTCGGCGCGCAGCTCATCGAAGTCGCCGGCGTAGCGCGCGAGCACTTCATCTTCCTGGCCGGCCAGAATCCCCGACAGCGCGATGCGTCCGCCCGGCGCGACCCGCGCGGCCAAGGTGTCGGCCAACGCGATCAGCGCCGAGGCGAGGATGTTGGCGACCACCACCGGATACGCCGCGACCGGTTCGTCCTGCGGCAGATGCACTTGGATCCGCGCGCCCACGCCGTTGCGTTCGGCGTTGTCGTGGGTGGCGATCAGCGCTTGCGGGTCGTTGTCGACGCCGACCGCGTGGGCGGCGCCGAGCTTGAGCGCGGCCAGGGCGAGGATGCCCGAGCCGCAACCGAAGTCGAGCACGCGCCGGCCTTCCAGTTCGCCTGCGTCGGCCAGCTGGTCCAGCCAGGCCAGGCACAGCGAGGTGGTCGGATGGGTGCCCGAACCGAACGCCAGGCCCGGATCCAGGCGCACCACCGCGGCTTCGGCGTGGTCGGCCTGCTCGGGCAGTTCGTGATTCCACGGCACGATCCAGGTGCGGCGGCCGAACTGCAGCGGCGCGTACTGATCCATCCACGCGCGTTCCCAGTCCTGGTCCTCGACCTGACGGAAACGCACCTGGGTCCAGTCCAGGCCGGGATCGAAGGATTCCAGCGCGGCCAGCACGATCAGCGCGTCGGTGTCGTGCGGGAACAGCGCGCTGAGCACGATCGACTGCCACAGCGGGGTTTCGCCCACGCCCGGCTCCAGGATCGCGTGCTCGTTGCTGGTGTCGGCATCGGCGTCGAGCATGGTCACCGCGAGCGCGCCGACATCGTCCAGCGCGGCCTCGAAACGCGGTTGTTCGGCTTCGCTGCAGCGCAGGGTCAGTTCGAGAAAGGGCATGAGGGCGCGGGGGCCTGGTTCGAAAGCGGCGGCCATTATTGACCCGTTTTGCGGCGATCAGATAGCGTTCGCCGGTCCGCGACCCGCCGGAACCATGGAGCCTCACGCAATGGAATCGCAAACTCGCCCGTCCTCGAACCGCCTGTTGCCGCGTCCCGCGCAGCGCTGGGCGGCGCTGTCGCTGTTGTGCCTGAGCGCGGCTTGTTCGCGGGAATCCGAGGCTCCGCAGGCGCCCGCTGCCGCCGCCGCGGCGCCTGTCGTGGCAGCGCCGGCCGCGCCGACGGCAACCGCGGAGGCCGCGGGGTTCGCGGTGCAGGGCGAGGTCGACAGCCTGCGCCTGCAGGCGCTGAGCGAACTGCCCGCCGCGCCGACAGCGGCAGCCGATGTCGAGGCCGATCCCGATTGCGCCAAGCCGCCGGGGTCGGAGGAGGCGCGCGCGGCGGCCAAGCAGGGCTGGCGGATCGTCGAAGAATTGAGCTGGAAGGACTACCGGGTGCTCGGCGTCGCCGCGGCGCCGGCGCGCGCGGCCGGCATCGGCTGCATGGCCGGGGGCGGACGGGTGTTGTTCTTCCGCGACGGCCGGCCGGTGGCTCAATTGCTGGACCCGCAAGCCGACCCGAGCCAGGCCGACAGCGGCATCCAGAGCGTGTTCCTCGACGACGACGCCGACCCGAGCCCGCGCGAGGGCGCCGGCGAGCTGCGCATCGGCGATTGGGCGACCGAACGCGCGCGGGTCCAGGTCGAGGGCGCGGGATTGCGTCTGGCCGCGCTGCCGGAGACCGACCGCTACTGCGACGGCCACGCCGTGCTGCCGCGGGTGGAAAGCGTGGCGCTGCCGCAAGCGCGCGAACGGCTGCTGGCGCGCGGCTGGAGCGCCGATGTGCCCAAGCGCGAGGGCGATGGCGAGTTCCTGAGCGGGCTGATCGGCGCGGGTTATCCGGAAATCGAGGATTGCTCGGGCACCGGCCAGGGTTTTTGCAGCTTTCAGTACCGCAATGCCGCCGGCGACCGTCTGCGCCTGATCACCGCCGGCGAGTTCGGCCCTGCCGAAGAGGGCGCGCAGGGCACGTCCTGGCCCACGGCCCGGAATGCCCAGATCGCGTGCGCCGGCACCCAGGCGAACGCCGGGTAAGCCGCTAGAGGTGCCGGAGGCGGCCGAGCGCGTTCAGCGTTGCTCGCCTTAAATGGTGATGGGCGGCACGGTTAATCTGGACGCAGGCATCCGCCCGGCGCTTGACTTATCATGGCTGCCTTAACGCTGCGCCGACCGCCTCCGATCCGGCCTGTCTGCCGGCCCGGTGGGGCCAAGGCCACGTCCGCGACGGCGGTGTTGCCGTCGCTCCGCCAGCTTCAGGGTCACGAGTCACGCGCTTGATGTCCGATGCCTACAGCTCCGGCTATCCGCAGAATCCGCGCCTCACGCGCGCGGGCTTGCGCGTGAGCGGGCGGATGGTGGCCGGTCTGGTCGGTCTGGCCCTGCTCGCCGGCGCCTTCGTCTACGCCGGCCGGCGCGAACCGCAAGCCCTGGCCGATGCCGGGCAGCCGGAGATCGGCGGCTCGCCGGTCGCGCGCGCGGGCCAGGCGCTGCCGCAGAGCGGGATCGGCGGCGACGGCTCCGCCACTGCCGCGCCGCGGCGCAAGGCGCGCATGCCGGCGCAATCGCCATTGCGGCAGCAGTTCGAACAGGCGCGCGATCTGTACGCCTATGCGCAAAGCCTGCGGTCGCGCGCCGACGCCGGCGAGCCCGAGGCGATCTGGCTGCTGACCCGGGTCTACGACTACTGCGCGAACTATTCCAGCGCGCCGGTCGATTACGGCAACGACACCCGCGCGATCGCGGCGATGAACATGCGCAGCTCCAAGGCGATGGCGGCCGCGCGCACGCGGGTGAGCGAGCGCTGCGCGCGCTTCGTGCCCGAGGACAACCTCAATTTCCCGATGATCCTGGTCAAGCGCGCCGAAGCGGCCAAGGCCGGCAGTCTGGCCGCCGAGGCCTCGCTGCTCGCCGCCGGCAAGCCCTTGGAGAAGACCGAGGACTACCGCACCAATCTGGTCGACCGGGTGGTGCGTTCCAAGGATGCCGACGCGTTCTCGGCGCTGGCGCCGGTGATGGGTTTGGCCGCCAACGGGCGCAGCAGCATCGGCTCGGCTTACAACCGCGTCGCCGGCACCCAGTTCGCGGAACTGGCCTGGCAATTGGCGGCGTGCGAACTGGGCCAGGACTGCAGTCCCAAGGGCTCGTTGATGACTTCCTACTGCGCTAACGGCGGGATTTGCTCGCAGGATCCGCAGCAGGGTTTCGAAGATTTCGTTTACGACGCGGCGATCCCGCGTCAGGGGGCGGATGTGGTGCAGCAGATGGTCGATTCGCTGACTGGCGAAGAGAGGATGCAATGAAACGCGAGCACTTGATAAACACGGCCAAGGTCGGGTTCTGGGCGCTGTTGCTGAGCGCTTACTCGGTCGGCGCCGCCGGGGTGATGATCGACGTGTTCGGAGCCGATTACCGCGAGCTCGGCCAAGTCGCGGTGACCTCGGTGGACTCCAGGTCCGAACAGCGCTCGTTGAGCGCGGCGCAGATCGCGGCGGTGTACCGCGCCCAGAGCGGCGCGCCGTTCTCGTCGCTGCCGCCGGGCAGCACCTTCAAGGTGGTCTGGCCCGACGGCTCCAGCGAGTACGTGATGGTGGTCAGCCCGTCGTCCAGCGGCGGCGTGCAGCCGATTCCGGGCACCCAGGTCAGCGCAGCCGGCAAGACCAAGAACAAGGGCAAGGGCGCGGACCAGCCGCGCAATGTACCGGGCGCGGCCGAACTGACCGAAGCCGATGTGCAGGAAATGGCCACGTGGATGGACGCGGCGAATTGATCGCCGCCTCGGCCGTGGCCGCGAAACGATGCGCGCCGAGTGCGGCGCGTCGCGGCGGTGTGTGCCGCCGCTTGGCTGCGCGATAGTCGGCCGATTCGTTTGCCGCGGCGGCGAGGCGGCCGTGATGGAATCCGCGCTCGGGCTCAGAGCCCCGACAACTGGACCGTCGCTTCGTTTTTGAACTGATCGCTGCCGGAGACGACGATGCGCTCTCCCGGCTGCAGACCTTCGAGAATTTCCACGTTGCTCAGACTGCTGACGCCGGTGCGGATCGGCCGGCGGGTGGCGACGCCGTCGACGACGACGTAGGCGCTGGTGCCGCCGGACTGTTCCAGGAACGGCCCGCGTTCGACCATCAAGGCGTTGCGGCGGGTATCGAGCACGATCCGCGCGCTCAGGCGCTGGTTCTGGCGCAGGCCGGGCGGTTGCTTGTCCTTGAAGCGCAGGCGGCTGACCACTTCGCCGGCGACCACTTCCGGCGACACCGCCGAAATCTGCGCGGCGAAGGGCTCGCCGGTGCCGCTGGTGATCTGCGCCGGAATGCCGATGGCCAGGTCGCGGGCGAAGCTTTCGGGCACCTTGATCTCGACCTCGAACACGCTCAGGTCGACCACGCTCAGCACCGGATCGTTGATCGCGACATTGGCGCGCTGGGCGACTTGAACCTGGCCGACCTGGCCGTCGAACGGCGCGCGCAAGGTCAGTGCGTCGACCTGGCGCTGGGCTTCCACCGCGATCGCGCGTTGGCGATCGGCCAGCAGGCGCTTGTTGCGCGCGTCCAGGCTGGCGCTGCGGCCCTGGCGGCCGATGTCGTCGCGGGCGTGGCTCAGGCCGATGTCGGCTTTCTTCAGATCGTCCTGGGCCTTGGCCACATCGACCTTGGCCACCGCGCCGCCGTCGAAGGCGCGCTGGTAGCGTTCCAGATCGCGCTGCGCGGCGACCCGGTCGATCTGGGCTTGGTCGAGCAGCTTCTGCGCGGTGGAGCGGGCCAGTTCGCCGTCGAGTTCGGCGCGGCTGGCTTCGGCTTCCAGGCTCGCCAGAGTGGCTTGTTCCTGGGCCAGCTTGCTGCGCAGCTCGGGGCTGTCGATTTCGGCCAGCACCTGGCCCTTTTTGACCACGTCGCCGGCGACGACTTTCAGATCGACCGAACCGCCGGCGATGGCGTACAGCACCGGGCTGTTGGCGGCGATGACCCGGCCGTCGGCGGCGATGTCGCGGACCAGATCGCCGCGCTTGACCTCGGCGATGCGCAGGCGCTCGCTGGAGACCGAGCGGCCGGCTGCGCTCCAGCCCAGCAACAGCCACCCCGCCAATCCCACCGCCGCGACGCCCGCGCTAATGCTGAGCAGCCGATTGCGGCGCCGGCGGCCGTCCTGGGCGGAGGCGACGGGGCGATCCTGGGCGGAGGTGTCGCGGATGCTCATCCTTGGCGAATCCAGATCGATGCTGCGGTGGAGTCCTGGCGATTTTTATACAGGCGCCGGCTGGGCGCTGCCAAGCGTGCGCTTTGGCGCGGCGGCGCGGCGTGTGCCGGACGTCGCGGTTTCGATGAGTGTCGGCTGAGTGGTGAGGATGAACGCGGGTGGGATCGCGGTTGTAAGCATCGGCTGGGCAATCGGTTGTCCAGAGGCGGCGATGCGGTTGCGCCGAACCGGCCGCTCCAAAACTTCCCTTTCGTACCAGCCACTTCGAAACTTCCTTTCCGTACCAGCCACTCCAAAACTTCCTTTCCGTACCAGTCACTCCGAAACTTCCCTTCCGAACCAGCCACTCCGAAACTTCCCTTCCGTACCAGCCACTCCGAAACTTCCCTTCCGTACCAGCCACTCCGAAACTTCCCTTCCGTACCAGCCACTCCGAAACTTCCCTTCCGTCATTCCGGCGAAAGCCGGAATCCATTTTGATTTTGCTCCGCTATCCCGTCGCCCGGCGCAAAGTCGCTTTGGTCTGGCTGGAAAGAGCCAAGTCAAAATGGATTCCGGCTTTCGCCGGAATGACGATGGGAAGGTTTTGACGCGGCTGGAAAGAGCCAGATCAAAATGGGTTCCGGTCTTTCGCCGGAATGACGGTGGGAAGGTTTTGACGCGGCTGGAAAGAGCCAGATCAAGATGGGTTCCGGCTTTCGCCGGAATGACGATGGGAAGGTTTTGACGCGACTGGAAAGAGCCAGATCAAAATGGATTCCGGCTTTCGCCGGAATGACGGTGGGAAGGTTTTGACGCGACTGGAAAGAGCCAGATCAAAATGGGTTCCGGCTTTCGCCGGAATGACGGAGCGGAGGTTGTCGGAATGAGGATTGCGTGGTCGACGGAATGAGGGGGGGCGCGATGACGATCGGCTGCATGCGCGATGTCGCCGGGGATTCCGGGCAACCCGCGCCGGCAACAAAAAACCCCGCCTCGCGGCGGGGTTTTTGTTTGCAACGTCGCCTGGCGCGCGGCCGCAGCGGAATCAGACGATCGAGATCGTCTTCTCCTTCTGCTCCTTGAGCCGCTTTTCCAGGTAATGGATGTTCATGCCGCCCTGCTGGAAGCCGGCATCGGACAGGATGCGCTGCTGCAGCGGGATGTTGGTCTTGATGCCGTCGACCACCATCTCGCTGAGCGCCACGCGCATGCGCGCGATCGCGGTGTCGCGGTCGGGGCCGTGCACGATCAGCTTGCCGATCATCGAGTCGTAATTCGGCGGCACCCGATAGCCTTCGTAGATATGGCTGTCGACGCGCACGCCGGGGCCGCCCGGTGCGTGGAAGTGGTTGATCGGGCCCGGGCAGGGCATGAAGGTTTCAGGATCTTCGGCGTTGATGCGGCATTCGATCGCATGGCCGTCGAGGACGATGTCGCTTTGCTTGATGCTCAGCTTGCGGCCGGAGGCGATCATCAACTGCTCGCGCACCAGGTCGATGCCGGTCACCAGTTCGGTCACCGGATGCTCCACCTGGATGCGGGTGTTCATTTCGATGAAATAGAACCGCCCGTCTTCGTACAGGAACTCGAACGTGCCCGCGCCGCGGTAGCCGATGCGGATGCAGGCTTCAACGCACACCCGGCCGATCTCGGCGCGCTGCTCCACCGTGATGCCCGGCGCCGGCGCTTCCTCGACCACCTTCTGGTGGCGGCGCTGCATCGAGCAATCGCGTTCGCCCAGATGGATGGCGTTGCCCTGGCCGTCGGCGAGCACCTGGATTTCCACGTGACGCGGGTTTTCCAGGAATTTCTCCATGTACACCATGTCGTTGCCGAAGGCGGCCTTGGCTTCGGACTTGGTGGTCTGGATGGCGGCGTTGAGATGGGCTTCGGTGTGGACCACGCGCATGCCGCGACCGCCGCCGCCGCCGGCGGCCTTGACGATGACCGGGTAGCCGATCTCGCGCGCGATCTTGATGTTGGCGGCGTTGTCGTCGCCGAGCGGACCGCCGCTGCCGGGCACGCAGGGCACGCCGGCGTCCTTCATCGCGCGGATCGCCTCGACCTTGTCGCCCATCAGGCGGATGGTCTCGGCGCGCGGGCCGATGAAGATGAAGCCCGATTGCTCAACGCGTTCGGCGAAGTCGGCGTTTTCGCTGAGGAAGCCGTAGCCGGGATGGATCGCCTGGGCGTCGGTGACTTCGGCCGCGGCGATGATCGAGGCCATGTTGAGATAGCTCTCGCTCGACGGTGCCGGCCCGATGCAGACCGATTCGTCGGCCATGGCGACGTGCTTGAGGTTGCGATCGACGGTGGAGTGCACCGCTACCGTGCGGATACCGAGCGCGTGACAAGCGCGCAAAATACGCAGCGCGATTTCGCCTCGGTTGGCAATAACGACCTTATCCAGCATGGGCGCGGCCTCAGCCGATCACGAACAGCGGCTGATCGAACTCGATCGGCTGGCCGCTTTCGGCCATCACCTTGAGCACGGTGCCGGAGACATCGGCTTCGATCGGATTGAACATCTTCATCGCTTCGATGATGCCCAGGGTGTCGCCGGCCTTGACCGTCTGGCCGACCGCGACGAACACCGGCTTGTCCGGCGCCGGCGAGGCGTAGAAGGTGCCGACCATCGGCGCGCGCACGACGTGGCCGTCGGGCAGGTCGTTGACCGGCTTGGCGCTGCCGCCGGTGGCCGCCTCGGTCGGCGACTGCATCGGCATCGGCTGCGGCGCGCGCTGTTCCGGCGCGGCCGCGTAGACCGGCTGCGGCGCGGCGACCGCGTAGCCGCCCTTGGGCGTGCGGGCCAGGCGTACCGATTCTTCGCCTTCCTTGATCTCGATCTCGGCGAGGTTGGATTCCTCGAGCAGGTCGATCAGTTTTTTGATTTTGCGCAGGTCCATGGAGCGGGCCTCAGATGTGGATCTTGGATGCGGGCCGCGCGGGGCGGTCCGGACGATGGGGGATCAGGGTGTCAGCCGCTTGATCGCGGCCTGGAGCGCGTAGCGGTAGCTGTCGGCGCCGAAGCCGCAGACCACGCCTACGGCCAGGTCGCTGAAATAGCTATGGCGGCGGAAGTCCTCGCGGGTGTGCGGGTTGGACAGGTGGATCTCGATGAAGGGGATCGCGACCGCGGCCAGGGCGTCGCGGATGGCTACGCTGGTGTGGGTGAAGGCGGCCGGGTTGATCAGGATCAGCGCGGTGCCGTCGGTCCGGGCGGCCTGGATGCGGTCGACCAGGACGTGCTCGGCGTTGGACTGCAGGCTGTCCAGGGCGTGCCCCGCGGCCTGCGCGCGCTCGCTCAGGTCGGCGTCGATCTCAGCCAGGGTGGTACGGCCGTAAACCTCCGGCTCGCGCGTGCCGAGCAGATTGAGGTTGGGGCCGTGCAGGACCAGGAGCTTGGCCATCGGGACCGGACGGTTGCCTTCAAAGGGCGGCAGTTTGCGCGATGGCTGCTCAGCTGTCCAGGAGTTGCCCGCCAAATCGGCGAAGTTGTCGCGATTTAAGCGGTTGTTTGAGTGGCAGCTCTAACTGTCCGCATGATCGCGGTGGCAAACGGATTTTGAGCACCCGATCGCAACCGTTGGCGACAGATGGGTCGCGGCCGGCGAGTTCGGTAGCTGAACGCTATTCGAGCATGGGCAGATGACGGGTGTGCGGACCTGGGGTTACTTGGGGGTGCGCAGGCGGTCACGGACTGGGGCGAAGGCCGCGCTGGCCGACTGGGGCGGCTAAGAGCCGCTAACGAACCGGGCCACTTGCCCGCCGTCATTCCGGCGAAAGCCGGAATCCATTTTGATTTTGCTCTGCTCGTCCGGAGCCGTTTTGTAGTTGCTCTGAAGCTGAAGTCAAAATGGATTCCGGCTTTCGCCGGAATGACGGTGGGGGTGGATTCCGGCCTTCGCTGGAGTGACGGTGGGGATAGGTTCGGGCTTTCGCCAGAATGACGGTCGGGGGGGGCAGGCTCAATCCACCCAGCCATCGATCTCGCCTTCCTCGAACGGCCCGATCCGCTGCTTGAGCAATTTGCCGTCGGCGCCGATCAGCACCGTATAAGGCAGCACGCCCTTGGGATTGCCCAGTTGCACCCCGGCGTCGCGCGGTCCCGGGGTTTCCAGCACGATCGGATAACCGACCGGCACCCGTTGCAGGAAGGCGGCGACGTCGGCGGCGTTGTCCAGGGCGATGCCGACCACCTGGGTGCCCTTGTCGCCCTGCGATTGGGCGTAGCGGTTGAGTTCGGGCATTTCCTTGATGCAGGGGCCGCACCAACTGGCCCAGACGTTGATCAGGATCGGCCGGCCGGCGTAGGCCCGCGGCAGCTCCAGCGGCTTGCCGTCGAGGTCGGGCAAGCGCAGCGGCGGCATCGGCTGGCCGCGTTCGGCCACGGCCAGATCGGCCGGCGGCTTCGGCGCGTCCCGGGCGAATTTTTCCTGCAGCACGCGCTGGCCCAGCTCGGTGCGCTGGAACCAGCCGCCGCCGTTGACCACTTGCCCGGCGAGCACGCCGAGCGCGCCGGCGGCGACGGCGATGGCGACGATTTTGATGGCGGACGGAATCGCGATGACGGTGTCTCCCGGGTGCCTGCTCAGCGCGCCGCGTCGCGTGCGCGCTGGGCGCGTTGGGCGAACTCGGCGGCTTTTTCGAAACCGACCAGGCGCAGCTCGCGCCGCTCGGCGCCGTGCGCGTAGTACAGCGTCATCGGCGGGCCGATGATGCCCAGCCGCTTCATCAGCGCCTGATCGATGTCATCGTTGGCGGTGACGTCGGCCTTGAGCAGGACGAAGCCATCGAGCGCTTGGTGCACCGCGGGTTCGGGGAAGGTGTACTTCTCCATCTCCTTGCAGGCCACGCACCAGTCGGCATAGAAATCCAGCATCAGCGGCTGGCCGGCGGCCTGGGCCGCGGCGATTTCGCGGTCCAGGTCCTGGTTGGATTTGATCTTGCGGAACGGCAACTCGGCCGGATGCGCCGCCGCGCCGCCGCGCAGGCCGGCGAGCGGGCGCAGCGGATCGCTGCCGCCGGCCAACGCGCCGACCACCTGGCTGGCGCCGAGCAGACCGAACAGCAGCGCGAACAACCACAGCAGCGCGCGCGGGCCATCGCCGCCGGCTTTCTTGGCGGTCAGTGCCAGCATCACCGCGGTGCCCAGGGCCAGCGCGCCCCACAGCGCGAGCGTGACCGGGCCCGGCAGGATCCGCGCCAGCATCCAGATCGCCATGCCGATGAAGATCAGGCCGAACACTTGCTGCACCGCGACCATCCACGGCCCGCTGGTCGGCAAGCCCTTGCCGGCGGCGACGCCGAACACCAGCAACGGCGTGCCCATGCCCATGGCGAGGATGAACAACACCAGCCCGCCGAACAGCGGATCGCCGGTCTGGCTGATGTACAGCACCGCGCCGGCCAGCGGCGGCGCCACGCAGGGGCCGACGATCAGCGCCGACAACGCGCCCATCACCGCCACGCCGGCCCACGAGCCGCTGCGCTGGCGATTGCTGACTTCGCTGAGCCAGTTGCGCAGGCCCGAGGGCAATTGCAGTTCGTACAGGCCGAAACTCGACAGCGACAGGCCGATGAAGATCAGCGCGAACAGCACGATGACCCAAGGGGTCTGGAACAGGATCTGGATGTTCGACCCGGCGCCGAGCAAACCGACGATCACGCCGGCGACGGTGAACACCAAGGCGTTGGCCAGCACGTACACCAGCGACAGCGAGAACGCGCGGCGCGCGCTCAGGCCCGGGCCCTGGCCGACGATCAGGCCGGAGAGAATCGGAATCATCGGCAGCACGCAAGGCGTGAACGCCAGCAACAGGCCGAGGCCGAAGAACGTCAGCAGCGCCAGATAACGATTGGGGCCGGCGAGCGAAGCGGCCAGCAGGCTGTCTTCGGCTTGCGCGGGCGCGCTGCCGGTGGCGGCTGCGGGTGCCGCGGTCGCGCCGGGCGGCGCGGCGGTCGCAGCGGCATTCGTATTCGCGATGTTGGCGGCCGCGTCGGTGGTTGCGACGTCGGCGCTCGGCGCAGCGGTCGCATCGACGTTCGCGCTGGCAACGTTCGCGGTCGCATCCGCGCTGGGCGTTGCGTTCGCGGCGACGGGTTCGGGCTTGGCCGCTTCGACCGCGACCAACGTGCCCTTGGGCAGATCGACGCTGATCTTGCGGGTCATCGGCGGATAGCAGATGCCGTCGGTCTGACAACCCTGGAATCCCGCGGTCAACACGATCTTGCCCGCATCGACGGTCTTGCGGATCAACGGCAACGGCACATCGATCTGATCGAAGAACACGGTGACGTCGCCGAAGTGCTCGTCGCGGTGCGCGGTGCCGCGCGGCCATTGCGGCTTGCCGACGGCGATGTCGGCGCGATCGGTCTTCAGCGAGGTCTTGTCGCGGTACAGGTAATAGCCGCGCGCCGGAGTGAAGCGCAGCAGCAAGGTGTTTCCGTCCTTGGCGATGGCTTCGAAACCGAACGCCTGCTCGGGCGGCAGCGGCAACGCGTCGGTGGCGCCGCCGGGAGCGTTGTTGCGCGGCGCGGTCAGCGGCGATGAGCCGCCCAGCAACGGGTTGGACGCGCCGATGCGATTGCCGAATCCGGACAGCGGCGTCGCTGCGGGCACCGGGTCCACCGCGGGCGCCGGGTCGACGCCGCCCGCCGCGCTGAGGCCGGCGCCGGGCAGCGCCACCGTCAGCGTGCGCGTCTGCGGCGGATAGCACACGCCGGCTTCGGCGCAGCCTTGGTACTTCACCGTTACTTTGGTGCTGGCGGCGCTGGCCTTGCCGGGCAGGGTCGCGCTGACGTCGTGGTGGTAGGTCTCCACATCGCCGAAGAATTCGTCGCGGTAGGCCTTGCCCTTGGGCAGTTGCAACGCCTGCGCGGCGAAGCCGGCATCGGTCTTGGCCGAGATGCGGTGGCGGTACAGGTAATAGCCCTTGGCAACCTTCCACGAAATCGCGATGCGGTCCGGCGCCGAGGCCTGCGCGCTGAGGACGAAGGCGTCGTCGACCGGCAGCAGGTCTTTTTCGTCCACCGCCAGCGCGGGCGCGGCGGCGGACAGGCCGAGAACGGCCAAGGCCAGAGCGGCGACGCCGCGCAGTGCGCGCCGGCCGCGGAATGCGGGAAGAAGGGTCATTGGTCGGGAGTCTGTTCGTTTACCCATCGCATGTACGGCTCGGAGACGTCCCGCGGTTCGACCACGATCATCTCCGGCAGTTCATACGGATGCAGTTGCGCCAATCGCTGCATCGTCGCGGCGTAAACCGTGACGCGGGTCTTGATCAGCAGTTGGATTTCGCTGGCGCGCTCGATTTTGCCCTGCCAGCGGTAGACCGAGGTCGCCCCGGGAATCTGGGTGACGCAGGCCGCCAACTGCTCCTCGACCAGCGCCTGGGCGATGGCGTCGGCGCTGGCCTGATCGGGGCAGGTGGTCAGCAACAGCAGGGGCAGGGTGTCGGAGCGCATGGCCCCAGTGTAAGCGGGCGGCGTCTCGGGCATGGCGGCGGTGCGGCGATCGGTGGCAGTCCGTACCGGCCTGTGCGGACCGGCCGGAGCCGACTTTGCCGCTTGTGTGCGTTGACGCGAGCGCCGTCGCGGCTCAAACGCCGTCGCAGCTGGTTTCCTGGATCGCGCAGATGCGGTTGACCCAGGCGCGCATTCGGCCTTTCTCGACCCCGGCGCGCGCGGCCGGCGCGATCTGCAGCGCCGACGGCTCGCCGGTCTCGCCCGACCACGGCCCGTACTCGACCAAGACCCACTGGCCCTTGCAACCCAGCAGCCGCGCATGTTCGACGAAGCTGTCGCTGTCGAAACCCGCGCCGTCGGGGCCGCCGATCACCACCGGCGCGGCCGCATCGGGGCGTTGCCGGCCGGCGGCGGCCTGCGACTTCACCGTGAGCTTGCGCCCGCTGACCCAACCGCTGCCCTTGAACATCGGCCGCTGCGGCCCTTCGATCAGCGCGTCGTTGTCGCGTGCACCCTGGATCTTGAACCAGCCGTTGTCGCCGGCGACCACCTCGACCTCGACCATCGCCCGGATCGGCGATTCGTCCTGGCTGTGCCGCACCGGCGGCAAGCTGCCGAGCACCTTGTGCCCGGTGCCGGGCCCGGCGCGGACGTTGAGCCCGGCCGGATCGGTCTCGGCGACGAAGGCGCCGAACGCGCAGGCGCTTTCGCCAGTGGGTGCCGGAGCGACCGCAGCGGTTTGCGCGGGCGACGGGAGGCTGGCGAGCAGCAGCGTGGTGGCGAGGGTGAGTGCGGCCGTGCGTGGCATGCGGACAACTCCTGTATCGCGGGGCGTTGTGCTCGGGTCCGGTGTCGATCGTTGCGGCGATGGAGCGAGGCTGCGCCAGCATAACGTCAGCGGCGAACGGTTTGCGTTGCAGCACGACGGCCGAGTGCGCCCATCGAGGATGGCGAGCGCTTGCCGTCATCGATTTCCGCAAGCGAACCTCGCGCAGGACATGCTCTGCACGCCATCGCGGGTATAAGGTGGCGCATCCGGGAGAACCGCATGCTCGCTTCGTTTCGTCTTCGCGCCGCCATGGCGGTTGGTCTGTGCGCCAGCGCCGTCGCGCCGGTGCTCGCGGCCGCGCCGCAACCCTCGCCGCCGGTCGCCGGCGAGATTTCGCATGGGCGTTTTCAGCACACGCCGGTGCGTTTGCCGCAAGGCGAAGTCCAGCGCTTCGTGCTGTGGTTCGCCGACGGGCCCGACGACGCGCGGCGCAAGGCGCGGGTCGAGGCGTTGGTGGCCGATGGGGCGATGGTGGCGGTGGTGCCGGTGCGTGCGCTGGAGGATCTGCTCAACAAAGACGGCGGCCGCTGCAATTTTTCGTCCGGCGACGTGGAGAATTTCTCGCGCTTCGTCCAGGCCTATTACCGTTTGCCGACCTATCACCTGCCGTTGTTGATCGGCGACGGCGAAGGCGCCGCGTTCGCTTATGCGGTGGCGGCGCAAGGCGATGCCACGTTGTTCGCCGGCGCGGTCGCCGACGGTTTCTGCCCGCGTTTGCGGATACCGCGCGCGCTGTGCGCGAACGGCGCGCTCAAGCTCAGCGGCGAAAACGACGGTTTGCGCCTGCAGCCGGCGCCGTTGGCGTTGCCGTTATTGGTGGCCGCGGCGCCGGCCGCGCATGCGCAATGCGAGGCGGCGACGGTCGACGGCTTCGTCCAGGCGATCCCGCAGGCGCGCCGCTTCGCCCGCACCGCCGCCGGCGATGCCTGGCCGGGGCTGCGCGCCGCGCTCGGTGTGCTCGGCGCGCAACGCCACGCCAGCCTGCCGCCGCCGCCGGCCGATCTGAAAGGTCTGCCGATCACCGAAGTCGCCGCGGCCGAAGGCGGCAACGCCGATACGTTCGCGATCTTCGTTTCCGGCGACGGCGGCTGGGCCGATTTCGACAAGAGCGTGGCCGCGCGTTTAAGCCAGGCCGGGGTGCCGGTGGTCGGGGTGGATTCGCTGCGTTACTTCTGGACGCCGCGCACGCCGCAGAGTTTCGCCGTCGATCTGGACCGCATCGCGCGTTACTACAGTGCGCGCTGGAAGCGCGAGAAGGTGTTGCTGATCGGTTTTTCGCAAGGCGCCGATGTGTTGCCGGGCGCGTACAACCAATTGCCGCCGGCCACCCGTGCGGCGGTGCGCGCGACCGCGTTGATTTCGCCCGGCGTCA
This sequence comes from Pseudomonas sp. CGJS7, assembly GCF_036961695.1. NCBI lineage: Bacteria > Pseudomonadati > Pseudomonadota > Gammaproteobacteria > Pseudomonadales > Pseudomonadaceae > Pseudomonas > Pseudomonas sp. CGJS7. The sequence goes on from NZ_JBAMDI010000027.1 coordinate 76,792, forward strand.
ACGCCGAGTACGAATTCCATCTGTCCAACTGGATCGGCAACAGCGGCAAGGGCTTGCCGATCGCGCCGCAGATCGCGCGGATGCCGGGCGCGCGCGTGCTGTGCCTCTACGGCGGCGACGACGGCGACGCCTTATGCCCGAAATTGCCCAAGGGCGCGGTGTCGGTGGCGAAGATGCCCGGCGATCATCATGTCGGCGGCGATTACGACGGCGTGGCCGCGCGGGTGCTGTCGGCGGCGGGCATCGCGACCGCGGCGAGGTCGGCGTCGCCCTGAGCCGGCGGCGCGCGGTCAGGGAAGTGGGCGGTGCCGCGTTCGTGTTCGTCGTGGCGGCGCGGGTCCAGCGAAATCAAGCGGGTCACGTCCAACAACGCGGTCGGCAGGTGCATGCCGCCGGGCGCGGCCAGATAACGCGGGCGCCAGACCGGGTCGAACTTGGCCTTGAACCGGCGCAGGCCGACGAAGCCGTAGAAGCGTTCGCCATGGCGCGCGATCAGATTGGCGAAGCGGTTCCAGCGCCCGGCCAGGCGATGCTGCGCCAGCCCCGACAACGGCGCCATGCCCAGGCAGAAGCGCTCGTAGCCGTGTTCGCGTCCCCACATCAACAGTTCGGCGAACATGAAATCCATCGTGCCCTTGGGCGCGTCGGCGGCGTGGCGCATCAGGTCGACCGAGAGCTCGCGGCCGTTGGTCGCGGTCCACAGATTGGCGAAGGCGACGATCCGGCCTTCGTGCTCGATCAGGGCCAGCGGCAGGCGCTTGAGGTAGTCGGGATCGAAGCTGCCGAGCGAGAAGCCTTTTTCTTCGCCGGACTTTTGTTCCAGCCAATCGTCGGAGACCGTCTCCAACACCGGCAATAGCGCTTCGACTTGCTCGGCCGCGGCGATGCGGAAACTCAGCCCCGAGCGCTTGCCGCGATTCCACGCCTGACGCAGATCGGCGCGGGTCGGGCCTTGCAGGTTGAAGTCGGTCAGCGGCACCAGCGCTTCTTCGCCCAGCTTGACCAGGGTCAGGCCGAGATCGAGATAGGTCTGCCAATGCTGTTCGCCGACTTGGTAGAACACCGGACGCACGCCGAGCCGGTCGGCTTCTTCGCGGAAGCGCCAGATCAGCGCGCGCGCCGCGTCCGGCGGGCCGACCGGGTCGCCCATCGAAATCAGCGAGCCGCCGTAGCGCTGCATCATCACGAAGCCGCGTTGTTGTTCGTCCAACAACAGCGCCTTGTCGCCGGTCAGCGCCAGATGCGCCTGACTGTCTTCGGCCGAGGCCAGGATCGGGCGGATGCGCGCCAGTTGCGCCTCGTCCGCGCTCGGCAACGGCGCGCGCGCGGCGTGCAGCAAGCGCGCCAGACCGAACGCGACCACGGTCAGGCTGACCAGCAACATCGCCCGCAGCGCGCGCGGCGCATTGCCGGAGACCAGGAACTCCCACCACAGCTCGTTGCGGTATTCGACGTGGCTATAGGCGAAGAACAGCAGCCAGATCGCCGCGATCAGCACCAGGCCCAGATTGCGCAGCCAGCGCCACGACCAGGCTTCATCGAGCAAGGCGCCCTGGCGATAGAACTCGCGCCGCGCCGCCCACAACGCCACCGCCACCAACGGCGGCGCCAGCGCCAGCAACCAATGCCCGCCGCGCAACCACGACGGCAGCGGCAGCAGCACGCACACCGCCAACGCCAGCGCCCAGGCGGCATGGCTGCGGCGTTGCAGGCCCTGGCCGATCAACAGCAGGCCGACGCCGCCGAGGCTGGCCAGCAATTGCGAGGTTTCGATCAACGACAGCGGCGCACCGACCAGGCGATGGCGCGGCTTGGGCAAGGTGCCGTCGAGAATCAGCGCCGCGCCGAGCACGAACGCGGCCAACGCGATCACGTGCGGCAACCACGGCCGGATCGCCAGCCACGCGGTGCGCAGCGCGCCCGCGCGCCGCGCCACCGGCCCGCGCGCGGAGCCGAACAGACCGAGCAAGGTCGCCAACACCAGCGGCGCGGCGTAGTAGACGATGCGATACGCCACCGCCGCGGCCAACAAACTGGCCGGCGCCACGCCGGGCAACAGCTTGAGCAGGCTCCATTCGAACACGCCGATGCCGGCCGGCACGCTCGACACCAGACCCGCCAGCACCGCGACCAGATACAGCCCGACGAAGCCGACGAAGCCGGTCGCCGATTCGGCCGGAATCGACGGCGCCAGCAACACGTACAGCGCGCCGCCGGCCAAGGCCAGCTCGATCACGCTCAGCGCGGTGACGCTGAGCACGGTGCGGCGATCGGGCAGCCACAGCGCGTGCCCGCGCAAGCGCAGGGTGCGGCCTTCGCGGCCGAGCGCGAACAGCAAGCCCAGAAAGGCGATGGCGATGCCCGCGCCGACCGCGCGGATCGTGGCCTCGCTCAACGGCAACAGCAGCGCCGCGGGCGCTGGTTCGAACACCAGGGCGCAGGCCAGCAGCACCCAGGCGCCGAACACGAAACCCAAGGTGCTCATCAGCACCACTTGGCCGATGTCGGCCAGCGACAGCCCGGCCGCACCGTAACCGCGCAGACGCACCGCGCCGCCGGTCAACGCGGCGAAGCCGAGGGTGTGCCCGACCGCGTTGGCCAGGAATGCGGTGACGATCAAGCGCAGCGGTTTGACCTTGCTGGCGTTGCGGCGCAGGCCGATCGCATCGAATCCGACCAGGCAGGCGTAACTGGCCAGACTCAGCGCGAACGCCAGCGCGATCCGCGCCGGATCGATCTGCTGGAAGGCGTGGCGGATCGAGCGGTAGCCCTGCTCGGTGAACTCGCCGGCGAGCGCGTGCAGGGCCAGGGCGAGGATCGCCAGGCTGGCGAGCATCGACAGCGCGCGGCGCCAGGGTGGGGTCGGGCGGTCGGCGGGGGAAGCGGGAGGGGCTGGGGTAGTCATCGGTGCGGGGCGCGGGGATGGTGAAGCTTTCAGCAAATGGCGCGAAAACGGAATGAGGGGCGGGTGTTTGGCGGGCTGCGGTTAAGAGCAAATCCCCCCTGGCCCCCCTTTTTCAAAGGGGGGAATCCTTCGGGTGGGGATGATGCGATCGGGTGGGGGCGATGCGATTGGATGGGCGGCGCGGCGTCGATCGGTGCCCCCTTTGCAAAAGGGGGCAAGCGCCCGGCATAAGCACGAAGCGCGAGCATCCACAGGCGCGGGGGATTTGCTCCACCCGCGCGCCGACCTAACCCGCGGCCGCAGCAATCACCCGATCCCAAACCGCCGGTTGCCCGATCGTCTCTTCGAGAAAATCGATGAACGCCTCAACCTTGCGCGGCCGGTACTCGCGCCCCGGATACACCGCGTAAATCCCGATCGCGACCAGACTCCAATCCGGCAAAACCTCCACCAACTGCCCCAACGCCAACTCCTGCGCGACCGCGAACGTAGCGGTCTGCAAAATCCCGCCCCCGCGCACCGCCGCATCCACCAGCGGCAGGCCGTAATTGGCCTTCAACCGCCCGCGCACCGGCACCCGCAGCGGTTCGCGTTCGCCCTGGAATTCCCAGGTCGGGGTGTCGCGGAACAAGGTGTAATGCAGGCAGTCGTGGTCGATCAATTCGTGCGGCGACGCCGGCGCGCCGTGTTGGCGCAGGTACTCGGGCGAGGCGACCAGGATGCGCCGGGTCTGGGCGATGCGCCGCGCCACCAGGCGCGAATCGCTGAGCGCGCCGATCCGGATCGCCGCGTCGAAACCGGCGCCGATCAGGTCGACGAAGCGGTCGTCGAATTGCAGGTCCAGGCCGATGCCCGGATGGCGCTGCATGAAGTCCGGCAGATGCGGGATCACGTACAGCCGGCCGAAGTTCATCGGCAGCGACACCCGCAACTCGCCGCGCGGCTGCTCGGACAAGTCGTGCACGCGTTCGCCCGCGGCCAGGATCTGGGCCAACGCCGGCGCGACCTCGGCGTAATAGTGGCGGCCCGATTCGGTCAGGCTCAGCCGCCGGGTCGAACGGTTGAGCAGCTTGGCGCCCAGCCGCGCCTCCAGGGTATTGAGCCGCCGGGTGATCGCCCCCGGGGTGACCTGCAACTGGCGGGCCGCGGCGGTGAAACTGCCGTGCTGGAGGATGGCCTCGAAGGCTTCGAGTTCGGAGTACAGGCCGCCGATCATTATTGAGACATTCTCAATGATGAGTTGTCTCGTTGATCCTATATCAAGGATAGGCTCAACAATAGCCTGTGCATCCCGACCCCATGCTCCCAGGAGCCCCGTCATGGATGCGTTCCAGCTGCAAGGCCTGACCCTCGACAGCCTGCGCCGCGTCGACTTGCCCGAACCCCAGCCCGGCCCCGGCCAGGTGCGGATCCGGGTCGCCGCGGCGTCGATCAATTACCGCGACTACGCACTGGCGACCGGCCGTTATCAGCCCGAGCTGCCGCGACCGTTCGTGCCGCTGTCCGACGGCGTCGGCCGGATCGAGGCGCTGGGCGCGGGCGTGAGCGATTTCGAGATCGGCGAGCGGGTCGTCGGCCACTACACGACCCAGTGGCTGGACGGCCCGTTCCGCTCCGGAAACCACCTCAGCAAACTCGGCGGCCCGCTCGACGGCTGGCTGGCGCGGTCGATCGTGCTGCCGGCCGATTCGATCGCCCGGGTACCGGCGTTTCTAGACGACGCCGAAGCCTCGACCTTGCCGGTGTCCGGGCTCACCGCCTGGAGCGCGCTGCGCAAGCTGCAACTGCAGTCCGGCGCGAGCGTCTTGGTGCAGGGCACCGGCAGCGTGTCGCTGATGGCCTTGCAACTGGCCGTCGCGCGCGGCTACCGGGTGATCGCCACCACCAGCGACGCGGCCAAGGCCGAGCGCTTGCGCGCACTCGGCGCGCAGGAGGTGATCGACTACACCCAGCGCTCCGACCTCGCCGCTGCGGTGCGCGAACTCACCGACGGGCGCGGCGTCGACGGCATCGTCGACGTGGTCGGCGGCCAGCAGTTTCTGCAACTGTTGCAGGCGGCGGCCGATAACGCCCACATCGTGGCGATCGGCTTCCTGCAGAGCATGAACGTCGACGGCAATCTGATCGGGCCGCTGATAAGCCATCAGCTCAATATCCACGGCATCAGCGTCGGCAGCCTGCAGGACTTGCGCGAGTATCTGCGTGAGGTCGAAGCTCACCGCATCCGCCCGGTGGTCGGCGCGCGGTTTTCGTTCGAACAGGGCGCCGAGGCGATCGCTTCGATCGCCAAAGGGCGCGAGGTGGGTAAGCCGGTGGTGGTGTTCGATTGAGCGTGGTGGGTAGGCGAGTGCGCGGAATTCAGGGCATCGCCGCGACAGGGCTGTGAAGTCTCTGGATCCCCGCGTTCGCGGGGATGACGAGCAAAGGCATGAACTTCGCGCATACGCCCGCGATCAAGCTCCCAGCAGGGCAACAAAAAACGAAGGCCCGCAAACGCGGGCCTTCGTCGTATCGCATCAAAAAAGCCGACCGCTTACGGAATCAACTGACAGCTCGACGGCTTGGCCGAGTTGAACAGCGACGCCGTCGCCCATTCCGGATGATCGATGAACGGATTGCGGTTGCCCTGGAAGCTGAAGATCACTTCGTTGCGCGCCTTCTCCGCCGCATCCGGCGGATCGGCCTGGTGCCACGACAGCAGCGTGGTCAACAGACCCATGTATGCCGGCGAGGACGAAGTGATGACGATCTTGCTGCGGTCGTCGGTCAGTTCCAGATCCGGTTCGCTCTGGCCGTTGTTGGGATCGGTACCGCCTTCGTAACGGATCGCCATGTACAGCACCGCGCGCGCCATGTCGCCGCGACGCTTGCCCCAGACCTGGAACGAGCCGGCGTTGCCGTCGGGCGTCTTGAACCAGTTGGAGTTGCCCGGGTACACGCCGCTGCCGCCGCCGCTGCCGTTGTTGACCTCGGTGACGCGCTCGGAACAGCCGCTCGACAACGAGCAGTCGGCGAACGGCTTGTTGCCGCGGTCGGCGTTGTAGCCGGCGTCGGTCAGGTACAGCATGTGGGTGTCGGTGTACGGCGCGTACGGCAGACCCAGGTTGCCGGTGGCGCTGCCGAAACCGAGCGAGTTCGGCCAGGTGTGCTCGCGGTTGTACTTCACGCCGCTGCCGCTGCCGGCGCGGTCGGTGACCTTGACGAAGCTGCGGTTCTTGTACGCGTCGAGAATGCGGCCGGAGTTGTTCGGGTCTTCGTCGGCGATTTCCAGAATCGTCCAGGTGTTGGTGGTGCCGCCGCTGTACGGATAGACCGTGTGGCCCTTGATGGTTTCGTGCAGCGAGCAACGCAACTGGCTCGCGCTGCTGGTGTTGACGTGCGCGTAGTAACCGGTCGGCGTACCGCCGCCGCTGGCGACGTTGAAATTGACCACGGTGTTGGCGGCCGGGGTGGCGCCGCCGGCGTCGGTGACCTTGCTCGCCACCACGGTGAGGGTGCAGGCCTCGCCGGCATGCAGCGCGGTGCCGGTGGAGGCGGTGATCGCGGTGCCGCTGGACGGGTAGGTCAGCGCGACCGCGCCGGTGGTGGCGCATTGCAGGGTCAGCGCGCCGCTGGCCAGGGTCACCGCTTCGCTGAAATTCACCGACACGTCGCCGGCGGCCGGGAAGTTGGTCGCGCCGTTGCTCGGCGTGGTCGAGCTCACGCTCGGCGGCGTGTTCGGGTTCGATCCGGTGAAGGTCTGGTTGTTGTTGCACGCGCCGAAGGTCTGCGTGGCCGAACTCTGCCAGGCGAACTGCGAGTACGCGCTGCCGTTGCCGGACAACTGCAACGAGGTGCCGGCCGCGGCCGAGCCGGATTCGGACACCGGCAGGTTGGTGCTGGTCTTGCCCGAGGCCGGGCCGTTGCTGGCGGTGATCTGGCCTTCGTAGCTGAGGAACTGCACCACGTTGCCGCTGCCGTCGACCAGAGCGAAGCCGTCGTTGGGGCCGTTCTGGATGCCGTTGGTGGGGTAGCTCAGGACGGCGATGCGCGCACTGCCGCTACCGCAGGTCACCACGCTGCCGGCCGGGACCAGGTCGTTGTCGTAGGTGGTCGCCGCCGACGGGGTGCTGCCGTTGTAGAGGTAAACGCGGTAGTTGCTGAGCGTTTCTCCGGCCGTGGCGACGACCTCGATGCGCTCGCCGACGTCGCCCGATGAGGTGGCGTCGTCGTAGTGGAATTCGTTGATGAACACGGCGGCCGAGGCCATCGACGGCAACAGCGCGGCGATGGTGAGCGACAGGACGCCGGCGCGGCGTGCGCGTTGCGCTCGCTCAGACAGCGGATTGCTACGGCCAATGACGGACTTGGGCATCGATTCTGCTCCTTGTGAGTGGCATCGCGCGGTCGCCGGACGGCGATCTTCGGCGCGATTCGTGCGCCCTCCCCAGGGCGCATACGGTCGAGTCTAGTCGGGCCGTGTGACAGTGCCGGCCGGGGCCCGACCGGCGGCGTGCCGAAACAGAGACTGGCGTCGCGCTTGCGAGTTGCAATCGCGACAGCCTGCGGACAGGCGGGCGCCAGTTGATCGATAGCTGGGCGACAGGTTGAGGACAGGTGCGCGGGAATGGGCCGGGGCGTGCGTCGTCGATCCGCTTTCCGGGGGCGCTTGGGCCGGATGGCGTCGGGCCGTTCATCGAAGGGGCCCAGGTCCGAAGCGTTCTTCGCTGGGCGTGGCGCCTGGCTGGAGCGGCGCTGCGTCAGCCGTGGAAATCAGCCGAAGGCCGTGGCGGCTCAGCCGCCGAAGGCCTTGGCCGCCGCGCGCGGCCGGCCGGTACGCAGCTCGGCCAACTGCTCGGCGACCTCCACCAGCGGCGCCTTCGAACGCGTCGGCGCTTCGCGGAATGCGGCGATCAGGCGCAGCTCCAGCGGGTCGTCGATCAGCAGGGCTTCGGCGGCGGCGACCGAATCCATCGCGGTGTCCTGCGACAGGCTCATCTTGCCGCGGCCGGTCGCCAGCCATTCGAACTGCACGCCGGTGATCATCGCCACCTCGCGCAGGTGGGCGACGCTGGGGAATTTGCCTTGGGCCGATTCCCAATGGCCGACCGCGCTGCGCTGCACGCCGACCGCGGCGCCGAGCGCGGCTTGCGACAGACCGGAGTGGCGGCGGGCGAGGCGGATGCGCTGTTGCGGCGTCATGTGACGATTTTTGGCAGTTTTTAAGGGGATTTTACGTAAATACTATCTCTATTCACCTGGCTACCGATAGTCGCTTTACCTAGTGCGCTTTCGCTAGCTAGCCGGAAAGTAGTAGTTAACAAATACAGCAACTTAAGCCGGCTAACAAGTGTTGGAGCTACCGAAAGTAGCGGAAAACGTGATGCGTCGATGTGGCGCCCGCGGCGAGGACTCCACGAAGATGGGTCCACGCTGATACGGACTTCGGCAAGACACGAGGTCGGTTCGGGGGACGGGCGCAGGATTGCGCCGTGCGTAGGACGGCCATCTCCGCACCAAAGAGCGCGTTCCACGGGACGCGCTCTTTTCTTTTGTGCGCTCGCTGGCGAACGATCGATGCCGCGCCGCCACCGGCGGTCTCGGCAAGGTCGGGGCCATGTGCGCTACGACGTCGCATCCAGTCGCGTCGTAGCGGTCCAGGGCGGGAGGTCCGCCCATAAGCTATCGCCTATCGCCGCCTCGGGTTGTGCCGAAATTGCGAACGGCGCGTTCGTTTTCGCCCCGCGTGCGCGGCCGGTCTCAGGACAGCGGGCGCAGTTGCTCGTCGAGCGAGCGGGTCTTGTCGGTCACCACATCGCCGGTGTGCTGGGTGGTTTTGCGTTCGATCAGCAGCAGATGGCATTCCTCCTCGGCGACGGGGTTGTGGCGCACGCCCTTGGGCACGACGAACATCTCGCCTTCGCCGAGCACGACGCTGCGGTCTTCCATCTCGATCGTCAGCCGTCCCTTGAGCACGAAGAACAGTTCGTCTTCGTCGGCATGGCTGTGCCAGGCCAGGGTGCCGTGCACGCGCGCGACCTTGATGTAGGCCTCATCGACTTCGGCGACCACCCGCGGCGACCACAGTTCGGTGAGCGCGGCGGCGATGGCGGCGGGGGAGGTCACGGACGACATGTCGGTTCCTGGCGAAGGCTGGGGCGTCCAGTCTAGTGCGCGGGCCCGCGGTCGCGGCATCGACGGAAGTCATGCCGCGACCGGCGCGTCGGCGCAGGCCTTATTCGACAGACTCGATCCAGGCCCGCAGCGCCGGGTCGCGGATTTGAAGCGCCTCGAACAGGCCGAGCGCGCGCAGCGCCGGCAACAGTTCGCGGATGTGCGCCTGGGCCAGCGCGCGGGCTTCATCGCCGGCCGAGGGATCGGCGAGCGTGCGCGCGTTGCCGAGGAACGCGGCGACCGAGCCTTTGCGGACGGTGACGCCGCCGATATCGGTGTGGTCGATGTGGTCGGGAAGAATGTCGTGAGCGCGCACGGGAAGTTCCGGTCAGTTGAGTTGCGCCCATGCTGGGCCCGCCAGCGACGCTCTGCTACGTTGGTCCGGCCATCCGATAGCGCGTTCCGGCCATGTCCGACCCTTTGCTCGCCCCGGCCCGCGCCGATTCCGAAGCGGGCCCGTTCGTGATCGCGGTGACCCTGGACGCCCAAGGCGTGCGCGACACCGCGCCGCATCAACATGCGCGCGGACAACTGCTGGGCGCGCGCCGCGGCTTGCTGACCGTCGGCAGCGAACACGGACGCTGGCTGGTGCCGGCGAGCGATGCGGTCTGGGTGCCGCCGCAACGGCTTCATTCCCTGCGCTCGCACGGCGCGGCGTTCTCCGGCTGGAGCGTGTATGTCGCACCGGCCGACTGCGCCGCGTTGCCGGCACAGCCGGTGGCGTTGCGGATGTCGGCGTTGCTGAGCGAAATGATCGAACGCATCGCTTCCTGGTCCGCTCAGTTGGAACTGGATCCGGCGCAGGCCCGGTTGGGGAGGGCGGCGCTCGACGAAATCGTTCATTGCCATGTCCTCGGCGGCGACCGCATCGGCTTGCCGATGCCGCGCGACCCGCGCGCCTTGAACGTGGCGCAGGCGCTGATCGACGATCCCGCCGACCCGCGCGGCCTGGCCGAATGGGCCGCGTACGCGCATTTGTCCGAGCGCAGTCTGAGCCGCCGTTTCGGCGAGGAGACCGGATACAGCTTGTTGCAGTGGCGACAACGCGCGCAGCTGATGCGCGCCGTAGAACGGCTGGCCGCGGGCGATGCGGTCACCGCGATCGCGATGGACTTGGGCTACGACAGCGTGAGTGCATTCATCGCCATGTTCCGCCGCCATCTGGGCGCGACGCCGACGCAGTACTTGAAGACCTTGCGGGGCTGACGCCGAAGCGTACGCGCTGCGTTCCGCATCGGGCCGGCGTCCGGCCGGGCACGAGTGCCGCGCCGCGACGGACCCAGCCGCCGCGGCTGGACCTTCGGCTTATCGCTGCAGCACCGGCGCGTACTGGCCCTTGTCGCCGACGCCTTGGGCCTTGCGGTCGATGTTGGCGCACAGCCGCTCGCCGCACAGGATCAAGTCCGCGCCGTTGATCGCCTTGAGCTTGTCGGCGGCGATCTGGTTGTCGCGGATCACCCCGGCGTAGTGCATCGACAGCCAGATGGCGCCGACCAGCAACAGGGTGATGCAACCGATCACCGCGCCGGTGACTTTCCAGATCAGGCTCTTGTGCATGCGTTCCATGCGCTGGAGCTGCTGCGCGAGCGCCTGCGAGCCGTCGCCCAAGGCCGTGCCGGCCTGGACCAGGCGTTTTTCGTAGTCGCCGACCGGTTGCTCCAAACCGCTGCGCAACTTGCCCATCAGCTCGCCGGGCAGACCGCTCAAGGTCGCGTCGGCCGATTGCCGCACCGTCGCCGGCAGCTGTTGCGACAGCGCTTGCAGTTGTTGCGACAGCGCCCGCTGCTGCTGCTCGATCTGGTTGCAGTTGCGTTCGAACTGCTCCATGAGCGTGGCGGTGGCGCTGATGAGTTCGGTGAGTTCCTGCTGATCCATGCGCGATGCTTCTCCTTAAATGAACGACCGCGCGGCTCAGCGCGAACGACCGCCGTGGCTGGGTTGCGCGGTTTCGTGCTGTTGCTGCTGCTGTTGCTGCGCCGCCGACCGCTCGGCCGCCTGCTGATGTTCCAGCCGGTCGACCGTGGCGCTGGCCTGATGATGCAACTGCTGCCCCGCGCCGTGGTTGGCGGCGGACTGGGTCATTGCGCGGAAAGTTTCCTGATCGCCGGCAGCGTGGGCTTGGGTCATCTGCTTGACGAAGGCCAGCGGATTGGAGGTCAACAGCGCGGTGCCGGCGGCACCGACCGCAGCAGGCCTGGAACTGAAGAAATCGCCGATGGCGTCGCCGACCTCTTGCGCTTTCTTGCTGGCCTTTTCGCCGAGTTCGGAGGCTTTCTTGCCGACTTGTTCGCCTACTTCGACCGCCTTCTTGCCGACGTGCTCGCCGACCTCGACCGCTTTCTTGCCGGCCTGCACGGTCGCATCGACGACTTTTTCGCCGGCTTCCACGGCCTTCTTGCCCGTGTACACGCCTACCTCAACGGTTTTCTTGGCGGCCTGCACGTGGAGATCGACCACTTTCTCCCCCACCGCGACAGCGAATTGCCCGGTTTTCACGCCCGCCTTGATCGCCGTGTCGACGGCTTTCCCATGCAGTTCGACGATCTTCTCGCCCGCCGCGACCGACAGCGTGATCCCGGCGCGCAAGCTGCCCACGTCGCCACGGTATTTGTCGATCATCGGATCGTACTGTTTCGCCAACGCCTGCGCCTTCGGGTCGCGAAGAATCGAAACATCTTTTTTGCCGTCGGCGTCTACGTTGAGGAAGTTGTCCATGTTGTGCGACTGGCCTTTCAACATCGACAAGCCGGCTGCGGTGAGCGGATTGCGCTTGTGCAAATCGGTGGGCAGCGAGGTGTTGTCGTAACCACCGGCCGCCAAACTGGCGATTTCTACAGGCTTGGCGTAGACACGGACTTCGCCGTACTGCGGGCTGCCGGCGCTGACGGTACAGCCCGCCATCACGTGGTTGACGAAGCGGTGACCGCCTTCGGGCACGCCGTAGTTGAGGCTGGCGGCGCCGTACGGGTTGAAGGCTTCGCCGCGCAGGCCGTACTTGTGCGCGGTTACTTGTGCAAGCGTGCCGCCCAGAGAGTGGCCGGTGGTGGTGACTTCCGGAGTGTGGCCATATTTGGCGGTGCTGCTTTTCGCGAATTTCAATGCGTGCTCGGTCAGTTCCAGGGCGTCCTTGACTTGACTGTTGACGCCCTTGGCTACCATGCCGCCGTCTGCAATCAGACCGTCTAGCTTGAGTTCGCGGCCGCCTTCGGTGCCGCGATGCGCCACCACTATTTCGCCGGTGTCGATTCGTTGATAGATCGCTCCTTGGTAACCCGATGGACGATCCATGTACTCCAGGGCTTTGTACTTCACGCCTTCCAGTTCGAATACTTTCTGGACTGGGTGCAGCCACTGTCCTTCATGGCCTTTTCTATCGTCGCCGTAGGACTGTTCCGCCAAGTTGGCGTATTGCTGGGTAGGAATGGTCATGGCGCGATCGCCTTGGAAGTGAGCGTGATAGTGAAGAGATCCTCATCTTTGAGGGAGGACGCCATTTTTGAGCGGTCGGTTTGACCGGACTCGGGATAGTTGTCGATGTCGACATTTCGCGGATAGAACGGCTTCCAGAAATAGGTGGTTTCCGCCTGTTGCGCGATCAGCTTTTCCGGGTAGATGTTCGGATTGAATATGGTTTCGCCCTCTGCGCCTGTCGCTTTCAGGGTTGCGTATGCTTGAATCAATTCCCAATGGCATACGCCTCGGCCGTAGTAGTCCTCGTCGATCATACCGTCGATGTAAACAACGCCCGTGTACTCAGTGTCGCTGACACGGGTCCACACGAAGGGAATGTCTTCAGTTGGCGTCGGCCATAGGTGGCCGTCGTTTTCTTTCGGAGGCGGCAGGCATTCCGGTGTCTTCACGTCGAACTGCATCTTTCCCTCGACCAAGGCGAACGGGCCAGGCGCATTGGCGATGGTCAATGTGAGGTGATAGCGCTGTTTGGGATTCGGGTTCTGCTTGAAGTCGGGCATGGGCTTCTCTGAAGAGGAAGAACTGCAAGCGGATAAGGTCAGCAGCAGGCTTAGGCTTATCCACGAAAGGTGTGATCGCATATCTAATCCTTGAGGCGGCTCAGGCGGCTGGCCTGCAAGATGCCGGTGATGGCGAGAAAAATCCGGAGTCTCTGCTGGCACGCGAGATGCGGAGCTTCGCGTCATGGGCTCTAGCGGTAGCCGAGTACGTAGTGATCATGGTGCCGCCAGTTTGGGAGTGAGGGTGACGACGAATAACTCGCTATCTTGAAGATGGGCCATCTTCGTGCGATCAGTCAGTCCGTAGTTCACGGGATCTTCCGACGCGGCCTCGGGGTGGCGAGGGTAGTCGGCCTTTAGCAAGTAGGTGCTCTCGGCTTGCTGCGCAGCCAGCTTGTCCGAATATATGTTCGGCACGAATCGAGTCTCGCGCGCCGCCCCGGTCGCTTTTAGAGCAGCCCGTGCCTGCATCATCTTCCACCGGCACAGCCCGCGCCCGTAGTAATCTTCATCGACCATCCCGTCGATATACACCACGCCCGTGTACTCGGTGTCGCTGACACGAGTCCAGGCGAAGGGAATGGTTTCGGTCGGAGTCGGCCACAGATGGCCGCCGTTCGCATTCGGAGGCGGCAAGCACTCCGGCGTGTCCACATCGAATTGCATGAAGCCTTGGACCGAGGCGAACGGCCCGGGCGCATTGGCGATAGTCAGCGTGAGTTGATAGCGCTGCTTGGGCTGCGGGTTCTGTTTGAACTCCGGCGTGATGTCGTCGTAGGGCGAAGAACAGCCACAGGCGATCAAAGCCACTAGCGGGGCCAGCCTCATCCATGGGCGGTGTCGGCGCATAGTTCATCCTTGATGCGATTAGGGCCGAGCCTACGGGCAGACCATAGAACAAACAAGGTCGAGCGAACGTGCCATTTTGCGATGGCATGGATGCAGGTTTGAATTGCGCCCGACCCGACCCGACCCGACCCGACCCGACCCGACCCGACCCGACCCGGCGTCGGGGAGGTTCTACCGCCAGGGCGCCACGCCCGGTCCGAAGCGAGCGGAGGCCGAAGACCCGGCACGCACAGGCGCCCGCAGCACCAAGCGGTCTTGCCACTGGCCCGTTCCGGCCAAGCGCCGTCGTCCGGCCAAGCCGCCCAGGCCGGCCCACAGACCCGGTTACAGCCGCCCCGACCCGCCGCCACAAGATTTCGCCACCACCCCTTGAAACCCGCCCCGGACGCCCAATCTCCCTCGCTGTCCCGGTCCTCCGGGCGCTTTCGTCCCTGGCCTTGGCACTCGCCGGGGGCGACTGCTAAAATTCCCGTTCTTTCTCCACCCATTCAATCACTTACAGAGGTCGCCATGAATCTCAAGCCGCTTTATGACCGCGTTGTGGTCAAGCCGATCGAAGCCGACGAAGTCTCGGCCGGCGGCATCATCATCCCCGACGCCGCCAAGGAAAAATCGACCAAGGGCGAAGTCGTCGCCGTCGGCGAAGGCAAGGCCCTGGACAACGGCAGCCTGCGCGCGCCGAAGCTCAAGGTCGGCGACAAGGTCATCTACGGCCAGTACTCGGGCAGCTCCTACAAGCAGGACGGCGTCGAGTACAAGATCCTCAAGGAAGACGACGTCCTCGCGATCGTCGGCTGAAAGCCGGACTCGGCGGCAGCGAACGGTTGAAGCGCTTGCGCTGACGTTCCCGCCCGCACCGATCCGCCGCTTTCCTGTTCCCCTTTTCCTGATTCCCAATTTTCGGAGTTCCATCCATGTCCGCTAAAGAAATTCGTTTCGGTGAGGACGCTCGCGCCAAGATGGTGCGCGGCGTCAACGTGCTCGCCAATGCCGTGAAGGCCACCCTGGGTCCGAAGGGCCGCAACGTCGTGCTCGAAAAGAGCTTCGGCGCGCCGACGATCACCAAGGACGGCGTGTCCGTCGCCAAGGAAATCGAGCTGGCCGACAAGTTCGAGAACATGGGCGCGCAGATGGTCAAGGAAGTCGCTTCCAAGACCTCCGACAACGCCGGCGACGGCACCACCACCGCGACCGTGCTGGCTCAGGCGCTGATCCGCGAGGGCATGAAGGCGGTCGCCGCCGGCATGAACCCGATGGACCTCAAGCGCGGTATCGACAAGGCCGTGGTCGAGGCCGTGGGCGAGCTGAAGAAGCTGTCCAAGCCGTCGTCCACCAGCAAGGAAATCGCCCAGGTCGGCGCGATCTCGGCCAACTCCGACGCCAACATCGGCGACCTCATCGCCCAGGCGATGGACAAGGTCGGCAAGGAAGGCGTGATCACCGTTGAAGACGGTTCGGGCCTTGAGAACGAACTCGACGTCGTCGAGGGCATGCAGTTCGATCGCGGCTACCTGTCGCCGTACTTCATCAACAACCAGCAGTCGATGTCGGCCGAACTGGACGACCCGTTCGTGCTGCTGTACGACAAGAAGATCTCCAACGTCCGCGACCTGCTGCCGGTGCTGGAAGGCGTCGCCAAGGCCGGTAAGCCGCTGCTGATCGTCGCCGAAGAAGTCGAAGGCGAAGCGCTGGCGACCCTGGTGGTCAACACCATCCGCGGCATCGTCAAGGTCTGCGCCGTCAAGGCTCCGGGCTTCGGCGACCGTCGCAAGGCGATGCTGGAAGACATGGCCGTGCTCACCGGCGGCACCGTGATCTCGGAAGAAGTCGGTCTGCAGCTCGAGAAGGCCACCATCAAGGATCTGGGCCGCGCCAAGAAGGTGCAGGTCTCCAAGGAAAACACCACCATCATCGACGGCGCCGGCGACGGCGATTCGATCCAGGCCCGCATCAAGCAGATCAAGGCCCAGATCGAAGAGACCTCCTCGGACTACGACCGCGAGAAGCTGCAAGAGCGCGTGGCCAAGCTGGCCGGCGGCGTTGCGGTGATCAAGGTCGGCGCGTCGACCGAGATCGAGATGAAGGAAAAGAAGGCTCGCGTGGAAGACGCGCTGCACGCTACCCGCGCTGCCGTGGAAGAAGGCATCGTCCCGGGCGGCGGCGTCGCGCTGCTGCGCGCCAAGGCGGCCATCGCCAACCTGAAGGGCGCCAACGAAGACCAGAACCACGGCATCGCCATCGCCCTGCGCGCGATGGAAGCGCCGCTGCGCGAGATCGTGACCAACGCCGGCGAAGAGCCGTCGGTCATCCTCAACAAGGTCATCGAAGGCAAGGGCGCTTTCGGCTACAACGCCGCCACCGGCGAGTACGTCGACATGCTGGAAGCCGGCATCCTGGATCCGACCAAGGTCACCCGCACCGCGCTGCAGAATGCCGCGTCGATCGCCGGTCTGATGATCACCACCGAAGCGATGGTCGCCGAGCTGCCGAAGAAGGACGAGCCGGCGATGCCGGGCGCCGGCGGCATGGGCGGTATGGACTTCTAATCAGTCCGTAGCGTTCGTAAGCGTAAGAACGAGAAGCCCTGCAGCGATGCGGGGCTTTTCTTTTGTCCGTATGTCAGCTGAGCTTGGGCGAAGGCGAACGTCGCCGCGGCTCAGCGGGTCAGCATCCAGCGGAGCAGTTCGCCCAGATCCGGCGCGGCGAAAACATCCAGATCCACGCTGCCGTCGACGCCATCGACGCTGCCGCTCTGCGAGTACTGCCAAAGATTCCATCGGCTCCAATCGGTCGGCACTGTCGGTGCGCTCACGCCGTATTCGGCGATCCACAGCGGATAGCCGGAAAACCCCGCGCCGACCGTCTGCTGCCAGAACGAGGGATTGGTGTAGATCATCGGCCTGCGGCCCAAGGCCGTTTCCACCGTGTCCAGCCAGATTTGCAGGTTGGCGGCGACGCTGTTGCCGCCGTAGTCGCCGTTGTAGCTTTCGATGTCTACCACCGGCGGCAAGTCGCCGGCCCCGAGCGCGCCGACGTTGGCGACGAACCAGTTCGCCTGGGTGACCGGGTCGTCGTGGGTTTCATAGAAGTGATAGGCGCCGCGCAAGACGCCCGCGGCTTGCATCCCGCTCCAATTGGTCTGGAACATGGGATCGAGGTAGGTGTTGCCGTCGGTGGCCTTGGCGTAGGCGAAGGCGATGCCGGCGGCTTTCACCGTCGTCCAATCGATAGTGCCCTGATAGTGGGATACGTCGATGCCTTGGATGTCGTTGGGGCTGCTCATCTAATGTTTCCTTCATGAGGCCGTGGGAAAACGTCCGGGCCGGTGGAGGCCGATCTTCGATTTCTCCAACGGCCGGACGGGGGCGGCGTGAAGGTCGCAGCCCCGGCCGGGCCGCGATTTACTCCATCCCGCCCGCGCCCGACAATGCGCGGGCCCCCGACCAAGACTTCCGCATGCGCCTGCGCTCATCCGTTGTATTCCTGCCGTGCCTGCTGATCGCCCTCGCCAGCGGCTGCGCCGTGGTCAAGGTCAAGGAGCGCGGCTTCGGCGAGATCGCCGCCGAGCGCAATCTCGATGCGCTCAACGGCGGCAAGCTCAGCACCGCGGCGGCCACCGCGATCGGTTCGGCCGGGCTGGAGCCGGAGCAGTGCGCGCGCGAGCCGGCGCCGTGCATCGAGCAGTTGCGCAAGCTCGCCGCAGTCGAGGATTGGCTGGCGACGGCGGCGGAATTGCAGTTGCTGCGGATGAACGCCGCGCCGGCGACGATCAGCAAAGCGGCGGAGAGCGCAGGCTTGTCCAAGCGCAAGGCCGGGGCGGAGGCGAGCGCGGCGGGCGGCGCCGAGGCGCAGCAGGCGATCGCCGCGCAGGTCGCGTCCGACGAGCGCACCCGCGCGGCTATCGAAACCGCGCGTTATGCCTATGCCTACTTGTTCCTGACCCCGCGCACGCCCGAGCAGCGCGTGTTCGAGGCGCGTCAGCAACGGGTGCTGCAGTACTACAACCGCGCGGTCGACGTGGTGGCGCAATCGGCGTTCGAGGCCAGTCGCGGGCAGGTCGGGACGACGCCGTTGCAGGTCGGCGGGATGAGTCTGAGCATCGGCCTGCACGGTTACGAGGCGTCCGAGTTGTCCAAGCAGCCCGAGGCCTTGTTGGCATCGGATACCTTGGGTTTCGACAACTTGCGCGCGGTGTACCGCCGCGACGGCTTCGGCACCGGCCTGGTCGCGGTGTTTCCGCGGATCGCGCGGCAAGATCCCGAGGCCGACGACACGCCGTATCGCGACACCCGCTATCTGCCGGTGACCGCGACCTTGCGCTTCGCCGGCGAAGACCTGGACGCCCTGCTGGCCAGCCGCGAGGCGAGCATGGACGTGTACAACCCGTACCGGATCGAAAGCGAAACCATCGCCGGGCGGCGGGTGCCGTTGGCGGCGAACTATTCGGCAGCCTACGGCGTGTGGTTGGCGCGTTCGGAGTTGGCGCGCTTGAGTCTGAGCAGTTTGTTGCGGCCCAAGCAGGCGCGCGCGTTCAAGCCGCGGGTTTACCTCAATCAGCCCTACGATCCGAACAAGCGGGTGATCGTGTTGGTGCACGGCTTGGCCAGCAGTCCGGAAGCCTGGGTCAATCTGGCCAACGAGATCCTCGGCGATGAGTCGCTGCGCCGGCGCTATCAGCTGTGGCAGGTGTTCTATCCGACCAACATCGGCATCCTGTCCAACCGCGCGGCGGTGGCGGCGGCGTTGCAGCAGACCTTCGCCCACTACGACCCGCAGGGCGACGACATCGCCAGCCACGATGCGGTGCTGGTCGGCCACAGCATGGGCGGGGTGATCGGGCGGCTGTTGCTGAGCGACAGCGGCGAGAAGGTGATCGACGCTTCGCTGGCGCAGCTCGACCCCGCCGCCGCTCAGCGCCTGCGTGAAGATCCGGCGGTGCGCGCGCTGACCGTGTTCCAGCCGATGCCGCAGTTCGGCCGCGCGGTGTTCCTGGCCTCGCCGCAGCGCGGCGCGGTGGTCACCGACGGTTGGCCGCTGCGGATGGTGCGCAAGCTGATCCGGCTGCCGTTCGATGTGTTGCGCGAGACCGCCGAGTTGATCCAGCGCAACGAGGTCAGCACCGAAGAGCTTGAACGCATCGGCTTCCGCAAGGGTCGCCCGCCGACCGGGCCAGACGATCTGAGCCCGAACTCGTTGTTCATGCGCAGCACCCGCGATCTGCCGATCGAGGCAGGGTTGCCGTATCACGTGATCGTGGCGCAGCGCGATCCGAAGGTTCCGCTGGCGCAGTCCAGCGACGGCGTGGTGCCGTATCCCAGCGCGCATCTGGACGGCGCGTTGTCGGAGAAGGTGATTACCTCAGGGCATAGCGTGCAGGAAACGCCGCAGGCGATTTTGGAGCTGCGGCGGATCTTGCGGATCGATATGGCCGAGTACGAGAAGCGCGGCAAGCGCTGACGGTGGGTAAGGCCTGGCTCGAAGGGTTT